>JBJEFT010000382.1:0-4950 GCA_051874315.1 Candidatus Ornithomonoglobus sp. | reverse complement strand
GATATATCCCGCAAGACTAAAACGCTTTTGGCTGTGCAAAATGAACTATACAGTCTTTCCTTCTTCATAATCCAAAACCCCTTACGGTATTTTGCCATAAGGGGTTTTGGATTACACGCTTTTCGCTAAGTTCTGCATACATAAATATAACGAAGAAAGCTTTGTGAAAAGAAAGTTTAAAGGCTTGCATTAAGCACTGCTGATTATAGAGCACTTAATACAAGCCATATAGTTTATTGTATCACTTAATTACTCGATTACTCAATTATTCTCTTTGCACCGAGATAGCAGTTTGCATAGTAACCGCTTTCTATTGTTGAATATTTTATTACATCGCCTGTTCTGGGTGAATGAATCATCATACCGTTACCCACATACATACCGACATGTGACGGCGAGCTGCCTGAACCAAAGTATACAAGGTCGCCCGGCTTAAGATCGCTCTTTGAAACAAAGCGTCCGTCATTATCCCACTGGGTATATGTAGTTCTTGTAAGGCTGTAACCGTTCTGTCCGTAAATATACTGAACAAAGCCTGAACAGTCAAATCCTCGTGTTGTTGTTCCTCCCCATACATATGGAGTTCCCAGTAAGCTGTCTGCAAGATTAAGAATTGACTGTATAGTCGGATTTGATGAAGCTGATGAAGCTGCAGCTGCGCTGCTTGTATCTGTAGAAAGAACAGTCTTGTTATCCTTATAATTATATGTAAAATCAACAGGCAGACTGTAAATTTCCGAACCGTCTGCAAGTACGGCGCCAACTATAATAGAATAATCACCATTTGACAAAGCACTGCTTGTAACAGTAACGCCGGTATTATCCACATCCTTTAAAAACACTGCTTTGGCTGATGAATCCTTAATAATTACATGATATAAACCCGCATTTTCGGTTCCTGACCACTCGACATCAAAGCTCTGAGTAGTAATTACCGCTCCGCTCTCCGGAAGTGTTATTACCGGCATTGACTCTGTAGAGTAAATCGGTCTTCCGAATTTCTCATATGAACGGTTTATGCTTACAATTGCCTGCTCTCTTGATGTTGCCTCGAGCGGCTGGAGTGTGTCATCGGTCACGCCTGTCATAAGCTCATAATTAAGAGCTGTGTTTACTGAAGACATCGCCCATGAGCTGACGTCATGACCATCGGTAAAGGCATCTACATATGCTGTATTAGCGCCGTCTGCAATGTTGAAGTTTACTTCACTTGCCGTAAGAGTGCTGATAAGCATCTTTGCCATTTCTTCTCTTGTAACCAATCTATCAGGAGTAAATGTGGTATCATCAGTACCGTTAACAATACCATAATTGTATGCCTGAGCTACAGCAACACTGTCTGTGTCTGTAAACGGTGAACCGGCAGGAACCGGAACAACCTCATTGGTAAGTTTTTTGTACAAATTCATTGCAAGTTCACAGAATTCCTCACGAGTGATGGAATCCTTTAGATTATTCGATACAACCGAATATGAAACCAAGCCTGCTTCACTGGCTGACTGATATCCTGAAACAGCCCAGCTGCTAAGATCAGCAGCCATTGCTGTACTTGATAATACAGTAGTTAATGAAATTGCACTGAGAATCATTTTCTGTACGATTTTCATAAAGAATTAATCTCTCCTTTTCTCCTCAATACTGAGGACCTACCGGATCATGCGACTAAACGCCGCAGTCCGGGTTACTTTTTTCTCTGAATCCGTTCGTTTCGGATTCTCAAAATTTTTTCTTCGTGATACGTTCTTTTTTCTCTTGCTTTTCAATCAACAATAAATAAACTAAAATAAACTATTTTCTGTAAGATGTATTTTACTTCAATCTTACTTTGCTATTATACCAATTTTTAATCTGCTTGTCAAGCCTTTTCGAAAAAAAATTACGAAATTGTTACGATTTTTCTTAATAAATTTTAATACTTTTTGTAATGTTGTTGTAATGATATTGAAATCTTTATGTAATATAATGCGAATTAATACCTTATTTTTCTATTTATGGTTTGAAGCTGTAAATTTAAACCGAAGTTTTTATGTCTGATTTGCCAAAATTGTGACTTCTTTCCCCAAGATTTTCGTCGTTTTTCAACGGATTTTGTTAAAAAAATATTACGAAAACATTTATTTTCGTAATAAAATTATTTCAAAAATCTTAAATGTTAAATATTTATCAAAAAGGCACTCCAAACGGAGTGCCCTCATAATTAACCCTGATTATTATAGCTGTAGTTCGGAGCTTCCTTAGTGATATAAATATCATGCGGATGTGATTCTCTGAGACCTGCGCCCGTGATTCTTATAAACTTGCCGTTCTCCTTGAGAGATTCGATTGTCGGAGTACCGCAATAGCCCATGCCGCTTCTCAGTCCGCCTATAAGCTGGAAGATCGTATCCGAAAGAGGTCCCTTGTAGGGTACACGACCCTCAACGCCCTCAGGAACAAGCTTCTTTGAGCCTGTCTGGAAGTAACGGTCCTTTGAACCCTTTTCCATTGCCGCAAGTGAACCCATGCCGCGGTATACCTTGAAGCGTCTGCCCTGGAATATCTCAAACTCGCCGGGGCTCTCGTCACAGCCTGCGAGCAGACTGCCCATCATGATTACGTCAGCGCCCGCCGCGATTGCCTTAACGCAGTCGCCGCTGTACTTTATACCGCCGTCTGCGATACACGGAATACCAAACTTCTTAGCCTCGTTACAAGCATCATAAATAGCTGTAATCTGCGGAACACCGATACCGGCAACAACTCTTGTTGTACATATTGAACCCGGTCCGATACCAATCTTGATACAATCCGCGCCGGCTTCAATAAGCGCTCTTGCAGCTTCAGCAGTCGCAATATTGCCCGCAATAACCTGAAGCTCAGGATATGCGTTCTTTACTTCGCTGATCTTGTTAAGGATATTCTTTGAATGACCGTGCGCGGAATCAAGACATACAACGTCCACGCCCGCGTCAACAAGAGCCTTAACTCTGTCAAGACAATCCACCGTTACGCCGATTGCAGCGCCCGCAAGGAGTCTTCCCTGAGCATCACGCGCCGAATTCGGATACTGAACAGCCTTCTCAATATCCTTGATTGTGATAAGCCCCTTGAGATGCTTTTCACTGTCAACTATAGGGAGCTTTTCCACTTTATATTTAGAAAGGATTTCCTGAGCCTTCATAAGGTCTGTACCCTCAGGAGCCGTTATAAGATTCTCCGAGGTCATAGCCTCTCCGATTTTCTTTGAGAAATCAGTCTCAAATCTGAGATCCCTGTTTGTTATGATACCGATAAGCACATTATCATTATCAACAATCGGAACACCTGAAATTCTGTAACGACCCATGAGGTCGTCCGCTTCCTTCAAGGTACAGTCCTTTGTGAGACTGAACGGATTTGCAATTACACCGTTCTCTGAACGCTTAACCTTGTCCACCTCTGATGCCTGCTGCTCGATTGTCATATTTTTATGGATTATACCAATGCCGCCCTCACGCGCGATTGCGATTGCCATTTTAGACTCTGTTACAGTGTCCATAGCGGCGCTCATGAACGGTATATTAAGTCTGATCTTTCTTGTAAGGTTTGTGCTGAGATCAACCATATTTGGAGTAACCTCTGATTCCTGCGGAATAAGGAGCACATCATCAAAAGTAAGACCTTCTTTTCCGAACTTATCCATGCTCGTTTTCTCCTTTCAAAATTACATATTTATGCTATATGATTAAATTCTATTCTAACAAAAAAATTCGCATTTTTCAATATTTTTATACGATTTTTTTTAGATTTATAAAATATTATCAATATAGTCTGATAAAGCCGCTTTCATTGTAGCAAAATCACTAATTTTGAAAATTTCTGTCTTAATCGCTCCCGAACCGCGCATACCCTTGATATACCATGCGATATGCTTGCGCGCTTCCTTGATTCCACGGGATTCTCCCTTTGCTTTCACAAGACTTTCTGTATGCTTTAAAGCGGTTTTGAGCTTTTCTTTAGGGGAAGGAACTGTTCTTACCTCTCCATATTCAAGCAGCTCGTTGATCTGCGTGAATATCCACGGATTTCCCTGCGCTCCGCGCGCCACCATAACAGCGTCGCAGCCTGTATATTCAAGCATAGCCGCAGCATCCTCCGCTTTAAATATATCGCCGTTTCCGATCACGGGGATCTTAAGCTCCGTTTTTATTTTTTTTATTACATCCCAATCCGCCTTGCCGCTGTAAAATTCCTTGCGCGTTCTGCCGTGTACCGCAACCGCTGACGCGCCGTTTTCCTCCAGAATATGCGCGCACAAAAGTGAGTTATCCGTTTCCCAGCCCTTTCTGAGCTTCACTGTTACCGGAACAGGTGACGCATCCGCTACAGCGCGGACTATCCTGCCCATAAGCTCCGGATTTTTCATGAGCGCCGAGCCGTCGCCGTTGTTTACGATCTTAGGCGCCGGACAGCCCATATTTATATCGATTATATCCGGCTTAAACTCCATAACCTTCGGCACAATTTCCGCCATGATCTCCGGCTCCGAGCCGAATATCTGTATCGCGCAGGGGCTTTCCCCTGTCATATCCATAAGGGACGCGGTTTTCTTATCACCGTAATACAATCCCTTTGCGCTTATCATTTCACTGTACACCATTCCCGCGCCGAACTCCCGGCAGATCTCACGGTAAGGCTTATCCGTGACCCCCGCCATCGGCGCGAGAAATATATTGCTTTCCAATTCGACATTTCCGATTTTCATGTGTGTTATCCTTTTCATTATTTTCACACATTATATCAATTACCCGATCGGTTGTCAAGATATTTATCTGTCGATATACTTCAAAAGCTCCGCAAGCTTTTGTCTCCTTTACCGCTTCGTATCAATTGAGAATAGTAGATCCGCAATTTCCTGACCATCAAGCTCCTCCGTCGTTATTATATATGCAACATCATTACTTTTCATATAGAAGAAATAAGACTGCCCCG
>JBJEFT010000381.1:0-4977 GCA_051874315.1 Candidatus Ornithomonoglobus sp. | reverse complement strand
CCGATCTATGGGATTTTTTTGTGAGTATTCGGTTAAAATAACGGCTTATTTCGTCTTGTTGACCTCTGCCGCCTTTAAAGTATTCTTCATAAGCATCGCGATCGTCATAGGACCAACACCGCCCGGAACCGGAGTTATCGCTCCCGCAACCATTTCCGCGCTCTCAAACTCAACATCGCCTACAAGCTTTTTCGGAGCTATTCTGTTGATGCCCACATCGATTACCACAGCGCCCGGCTTTATCATATCGCCTGTTATAAAATTCGGAATACCAACCGCCGCGACGAGAATATCGGCGTTTCTTGTTTTCCCGGCAAGATTTTTCGTTCTTGAATGGCAGATCGTAACGGTTCCGTTCTTGTGCAGAAGAAGCATTGACATCGGCTTTCCTACAATATTTGAGCGCCCTACAACAACACATTCCTTACCGTTTACGTCTATTCCGCTTTCCTTTATAAGCTCCATAACGCCTGCCGGGGTGCACGGAACAAAGTCATAATTTCCTGTCATTATCTTTCCGACATTTACCGGATGGAAAGCGTCGACATCCTTTTTCGGATCAATGGCGTTTATAATAGCCTCCTCATTGATATGCTCCGGTACAGGAAGCTGGCACAGAATACCCGATACGGTATCGTCCTTATTAAGCTTTTCTATAAGCTCGATAAGCTCCTCCTGCGTTGTGTCCGCCGGAAGAACATATTCAAATGAGTTAATGCCGATATATTCACACGCAAGCTTTTTATTTCTTACGTATACCTGGCTTGCCGGATCCTCTCCTACCAGTATTACCGCGAGACCCGGATTTATTCCGCGCTCCTGAAGCTTTTTTACCTCTTCCTTCATCTCGTCCTTGATTCTTGCCGAAACTTCCTTTCCCTTTAGAAGCATTGCCATGTTTATCACCTTTTCCTTTATAATTATTTTTATCTTTATTGAAATCTTCCTTAAACGGCTTTATAAGACATCTCGGCGCAAATCCGATAAGGTCCTCCCTGCCGCACTCAATAAGCGCCCTGCGGACAATCTCGTAATTTTCCGGCTTTCTAAACTGTAAAAGCGCCCGCTGTGCCTCCTTTTCCTTCTTAGACCTCGGAACATATACCGGCTTCATTGTGAACGGATCAAGTCCGGTATAATACATACAGGTTGAAATTGTTCCCGGCGTCGGATAAAAGTCCTGAACCTGCTCCGGGTTCAGCCTGTGCTCGTTGAGATATTCCGCAAGCTTTATTGCGTCCTTCATTGTCGAGCCGGGATGGCTTGACATAAGATAAGGCACCGCGTACTGATTAAGGCGCATTTCGTCATTGAGCCTATAAAACTTATCCATGAACCTGTCATAAACCTGTCTTGACGGCTTGCCCATATATCTCAGAACGTTATCCGAAACGTGCTCCGGCGCGACACGCAGCTGACCGCTTGTATGGTATTTTAAAAGCTCTCTGAAAAACGTGTCGTCCTTATCCGCAAGCAGATAATCAAAACGTATACCGGACCTTATAAACACCTTTTTAACTCCCGGCAGCGCCCTGAGCTTCCGCAGAAGGTTAAGATACCTTGTATGGTCGATCCTCATATTTTTGCACGGCTCCGGCCACAGACACCGCTTATTTTTGCACGCGCCGTATTTTGACTGCTTTTCGCACGCGAGGTCACGGAAGTTTGCGGTAGGTCCTCCCACGTCATGAATATATCCCTTGAAATCGGGATCTTTTATCATCTGCCTCGCCTCTTTAATAAGGCTCTCGTCGCTTCTTGATGTCACCATTCTCCCCTGGTGGAACGCGAGGGCGCAGAAATTGCAGTTGCCGTAGCAGCCGCGGTTCATTGACAGCGAGAATTTAACCTCCTCGATCGCCTTGATACCGCCCGACGCTTTATACATAGGGTGGTAATTTCTCATATACGGCAGCTCCGCTATCTCGTCCAACTCATAGGTTTCAAGCGGCGGCTGCGGAGGGTTCTGTATGAGATAGCGGTCGCCATGCTTCTGCGCAAGCGGCTCGCCGAGATACGGATTCTGCTCAAGATACTGCTCTCTGCACGAAATCGCGTAAGCCTTCTTATCGGCGGCGCATTCCTCAAAGGACGGTATTTCCTTATAGCCGTCCGCGCATGATGACATAAAGCAGGTTCCGGGCACGGTGATCATGTTCTCAACCTCTATGCCCATATTGAGCATATCCGCAAGCTCTACAATCTGCCGTTCTCCCATTCCGTACATCAGTATATCCGCTCCGCTGTCAACCAGTATTGAGCGGCGTATCTTATCGTCCCAGTAATCGTAATGCGCAAAGCGTCTGAGACTTGCCTCAACTCCGCCTATGAGTATCGGAATTTTTCCGAAAGCCTCCCTCGCTCTGTTGCAGTACACTATTGTCGCTCTGTCTGGTCTGTGCCCGGACTTGTTTCCGGGTGAATACGCGTCATCATGACGGCGCTTTTTGTTTACTGTATAGTGATTTACCATACTGTCTATATTGCCCGCGCTCACAAGCACTCCGAGACGCGGTCTGCCGAATGCCAGAAGCGGCTCCGGGCTGTGCCAGTCAGGCTGGGCGCATATCGCCACACGGTAGCCGCGTGACTCCAGCAACCGTGAAATTATCGCGTGTCCGAAGCTGGGATGGTCAACGTAAGCGTCACCTATGATATAGAGAAAATCGTAGTAGTCCCACCCTCGTTTTTCCATATCCGCTTTACAGACCGGAAGGAAATCATTCTTCTCCATAGTCTCCCTCCCCGGTTATGCCCTCTGAATGATACGCGTCCATGTCCGCGTGTGAAATAAGCACCTCACGAGGCTTTGAGCCGTTGGCGGGAGATATGATTCCCCTCGCCTCCATCTGGTCTATAATTCGTCCGGCTCTCGAATAACCCACGCTTAAACGGCGCTGTACCATTGAGGTTGAAATCTTGCCAAGCTCTACCGCAAGCTGAATTGCGTCCGGCAGAAGCGCGTCTCCGTCCTCCTCCTTGTCCGGTGTAACACCGTTTTCGCCGAGCTGAATACGCTCAATATGCTCCGCAAGGTCCTCGCTGTAATGCGTCTGCGGAGATGTGCCCTTTATAAAGTCAACAATTCTTTCAACCTCGCCGTCGGATACGAATGCGCCCTGCACTCGTCGTGTTGAACGCGCGCCTGTCGGAAAATAGAGCATATCGCCCATACCCAAAAGCTTCTCCGCGCCCGCTTTGTCAAGAATTGTACGGCTGTCAACCTGTGATGAAACGAAGAACGCGATCCTTGACGGGATATTCGCCTTGATAAGACCTGTAATAACGTCAACCGACGGTCTCTGTGTAGCTATTATAAGGTGGATCCCCGCCGCTCTTGCAAGCTGCGCCAAACGGCAGATATAGTCCTCTACCTCCTTGGCGGCAACCATCATAAGGTCCGCAAGCTCGTCTATTATAATTACAAGCTGCGGTATCTTTTCGCCGCCTGTACTCTCCATAAGCTTATTATAGCCCTCAAGCTTTCTCACGCCTGTTTCCTTAAACAGCTCATAACGGTGCATCATCTCCTGTACCGCCCAGTTGAGCGCCCCTGCCGCCTTCTTCGCCTCCGTCACAACCGGAATAAGAAGATGCGGTATACCGTTATAAACTCCAAGCTCAACTTGCTTCGGGTCAACCATGATAAGCTTTACCTCGTCAGGACTTGCCTTATAGAGAATTGATGTTATAATAGTATTTATACATACGGATTTACCTGAGCCTGTGGCGCCCGCTATAAGCGCGTGAGGCCATTTTGCTATATCTCCGACAACAACGTTGCCGCCTATATCCTTGCCCAGACATACCGTAAGCTTTGACTTTGCATTCTTAAATTCCGGTGATGAAAGCATTTCACGGATCGTAACCGGTGTTACGTTATTGTTCGGTATTTCCACTCCAACCGTTGCCGCCTTGCCCGGAACCGGCGCTATAAGCACCGTTGAAACCGCAAGGTTCAGCGCAATATCATCGGCAAGTCCCACGATCTTTGAAAGCTTTGTGCCGCTTGACGGCTGTATCTCATATCTTGTAACCGTCGGGCCCTGCGTTACCTGAACCGGCTTTGCCTTAACTCCGAAATTGTCAAGAACAGCTATAAGCTGCTCCGCCTTTTTATAGAGCTCCTGACGCTGATCGTTTGAAATCTTTTTAGCGGCATCGAGAAGATCAAGCGACGGATACTGATATTCATAATGCTCCTCAGCCATTGCGTCATCAAGCTCTGCGATAAAGCTGTCCTTTTCCTTATCTGAAAGCTTTTTCTCCTTTTTCTTCTCCCCCGCCGCGCCGGCTCCGTCATTATCAATTACGGCTTCGTCGATCGGGACCGGAGGGTCGGAATATGTGCTGAATATGCTCTCGTCAAACTCGCTGTGTTTCTCCGGCTCCTCACATGCGGGCTTCACCGCTGCCGCTTTGCGCTCTGCCTTTACCGGCTCTTTTTCCGCCGCCGGCGGTTCACGAAGCGGGTCAAAGGAGGCGGCGGTACCGACAGGATCGTCAGATACGGGTATATCATCATCGTCAAAGCGCATATTATACAAATCAAATTCCTTGTCATAATCATATCCGTCATTTAATATGTCGCTGTTCTGTACTCCGTTGTTATGTTCGAGGTCAATAGCAAAGTCCTTGGCTATATCCATAGGACTGCCTGTATAGACCTCATCACGAGAGCCTTCCTGTTTCTTCTTTCTGCGCTTTGCCAATCCTTCTGGGATAGAATCATCATCAGCCGCAGGGTCGTGCTTTAAACGCCTGCCTTTTACTCTGCTCATGTTTTCCTCATACTCAAAGTATTCCCTTTCGTCAGGCTCTTCATATTCCGCCTCGCGCGCTTCTCTTAGGCGTTCTGCATAATCCGCTCTCTTTTCCCTGACGCGTTCGACAGTATCCGAGGAAAAGCCCATAAAACGCTTTATACCGCTTATAATATACGGTACAATATTAAATCTTGCAATCAGACACCCTATT
>JBJEFT010000380.1:0-4997 GCA_051874315.1 Candidatus Ornithomonoglobus sp. | reverse complement strand
CATGGTCCCCCGCCCCTTTTAGGGGCGGACTTCAAAAGTCGCTAAACAATAATTTAGTTTTGATACATTCACATTTTACTATTCAAATATTATTCTGTACAGATTAACGTTATCATCATAAAAAGCAGACGCGCCCTCAATATACGAAGCGACCGCGCTTATTTCGGCTATAAGTATACCGTCATCATTAACATAAGGCTCGCCGTTAAGCAGACTTTCCTCTCCGTCCACGCTCATATGAGTATGACCCTCTGCAAGCTTTATTTTATGTCCCCCCGTTTCAAAAATCAGAAGTCCCTTTTCCTTATCATAGGCATATTTTATTCTTCCGGGGTATACGCGGTTTATTCTGTCTAAGATATATACTACAGGGCCGTATACCGCGTCATTAAGATATTCCACCTTGATCCCGTGCGTGTCCGCCTCATCGTCATTTATAAGCACCTTACAATAGGTTTTATCCTCAGGTACATACTTTGCCTTATCCGCCGCCGCAATCGGTTCAAAGGCATATTTATTGACACCGTTAAATTCACCCATACTGTATGCGATGCGCTGCACGGCGCTCTCTGATAGTGCAGATGTATCTGCAGGCACCGATTTAAAGCTTACCACAGCCGCCTTAATACCCTTCATTTTTGCCGTAAGCCGCAATTCTCCCGCTGTTTTTGCAGCTCTTGCAAATACCCTGTTTGTTCCGCATTCGGCATATACATGGCTCTGATGTATCACGCTGTCATGCTTCCCATGGCCGTTGTATTTTCCGCTGTTATAGCCGCCTAAGAATTTTCCCGGGCCCTCCAGTTTAAAATCGATCCTCTCATAGCAGCAGGGACATATAAATCCATTTTTGTCAAGCACCTCAATATCAAAAAATATTATATCCTCTCCGTCTGCAAGCAGTCCGCTCTCTCCGGTGTGCGGTGTCAGCCTTATCTTATAAGGCTCCCCTGCGGTATCTATCCTGTCTGTAGCTATAAGCTCACCGTCATAGCCGTATGCCCGCGCTTCAATATATCCGGACTGAGTTATATCTATTCCATCAAACGGAAATACAAAGGTATACACAGGCTTTTCGCACATTCCGGCGGTTTCTCCGTTAATAATAAGCTCTACCCTCGCCACAGGATAGCTGCCGATAACATACACGGTTTTGTTATGCGGATCGCGGTACTCATACTCCCCTGTCTTTTCCCAGAAGCGTCCGTTAAACCGCTTCACGGGATATTTATAGTTATCTCCGCCTGTTTTCGGATAGCTCCAATGACCGAGAATTTTGACCTCAGGGGCCTCATTCTGCATGACCTTAAACACATCAAAGCTTTGTTTTTTTACTCTCACAGCGTCAACTCTGCCGCTCATACGGGCATTCTCGCTGCCGCTCTGCCGTCCGTGCTGAATTGAATCCGTCCAGCACAGCGCAGCAGCCGCGCTGTAGAGGTTTTTTCCCGAAGCGCCGCCCATACGGTCATTAAAAAATTCCGAATATCCCATAGCCGCGCGTATCGCAAATTCCTCCGCGGTATAGTCGTGGACATCAAGCCCCGGCTGCTTCATTCCGCCTTTTCCCGCCCACACATTATCATAATCATAATCCGGCGGTGAAAAATCGTCCCAGACGCGCCGCGGCGATTCCTCGCGCAGATATTCCGTTTCTGTTATCGGCATAAGCTCCGACTGAAAGCGTCCCGCATGGCGGTTGAGCATTGTTCCGACATACTCCGCTTCTTTTACAGCATCAATTGTATTGATAGTTCTGCACCCGATATATCTGCCTCCCGACGGATCAAGCGCCTGCTTGACCTGACGCATTTCTCTCATGTGGGAGGCATTAACGGCATTGTTGCCGACCTCCCAGAAAATTATTGACGGATTGTTTCTGAAATATATTATAACATCGCGCATAAGCTCAACACGCTGCTTCCACTGTCTGCCAAAGCTCTCGCGCTCCTTATCGCCCGCGGGCTGCGTGCATACAATTCCGAAGCGGTCACAGGCGCGGATATCCGCCGGACACGCCGCAACATGCATCCACCTTATATGGTTAGCGTTGCTTTCGCGAACAAGCCTTGCGTCAAAATCCTTCAGCCAGTCATTTGCCGCGCCAACTGCCGCCCATTCGTTGGACGCGCGCTGAGCGTAACCTGTGAGCCATACCGGCTCATCATTGATCATAAGTCCGCGCGTATTATCATAAGCAGTTTTTCTGAAGCCTGTTACTGTATCAACCAAGTCAACCGCTTTTCCGTCAGCATACAAAACCGTACGTATAGTATACAAATAAGGATAATCAACGCACCATCGCTTGATTCCTTTTACTGTCCCTTTTGACCTTATAACCGATACATCCTTTGATGCAGCTTCTGTTGAGGGAAGCTTTTGCTCATCATTAACAGGAACATAATGGTCTGCCTCTTTAGTATAAGCTGACCTCGGAGTTATTGACAAGGGCGGCACAGCCGGAAGCGCCGCAGGAGGAATATCCGACTTTTCCGATATTATCCGTGCAATTTCCTGTCCCTCATTGTCAATGACAACGCTTTCGGTATATACGCTTATATCTGCGCCGCTTTCATTCCGTATCTCCGCCCATATATTTATATCAGCTATATCCCCATCAAAATTATCCGCAAATATATATGTGCCGGAGGTCTGTAAATTGGTATAGAGCGGCAGAGTCAGATAAACCCGCGGCTTGATGTGCAGTCTGATATTTTTTGTAAGTCCTCCAACGGCAGGGTTAAAATCATTACAATTCCAGAAGAACCCGACTCCCTTATGATATTCCGCCGCCGCGCCCGGTTCAAGCTCGGCAACGTATGAGCCCGGTCCGGCATCGGGATAATTCGGTGTTTCCGCCATGCAGAACGGCGCGTTCCGGGTCGATGTGTTATCGGTCGCAACAGCGATCAGATTATCACCGTCATAATCTATATATGCCGTTAAATCAAAGCCGAACGGCGCCACACCGTTCTCATAGAAGCCTGCCATTTTGCCGTTCACATACAGAAAGCATGACTGGCGTATTCCCTCAAATTCGATTATAACCTTTTTGTCCCTGTGCTGCTTGGGCAGCTTGAACCACTTTCTATAAAAGGAAAAGGTGCGCGTCTGGTTTGCGCCCGCATCCTCAATGCGCGTTGAAAACAGCTCCCTGTCATTAAAGGTATGCGGAACACTCACCTGCTCCCACTTATCCTCCTTAAAATCCTTCTCATAAAAATATTTTCCGTTTTCATCCCGCATGCATTCAAGCGCGCGACTTAACGGAAAAGCGCCGGCAAGCTTAAAATGCCACCCATAATTAAAATTATATATCTGCGATTCGGTTTCCAACTCTCCGTCCTCCAAAAAAACGCACCGTACAAAATCCGTACGGTGCGCCTTTCATTTAACTATGTTTATATATTTATCAGTCAACAATAAATGACTTGATTTCATCTACGAATGCGTCAGCGTCGTCCGAATGTACCTCAACCTTAATCGGCTTTGATAAATCGAGGCTGAATATACCCATGATTGACTTTGCATCTACAACGTATCTGCCTGATGTAAGATCTACGTCGAAATCATACTTGCTTACAGTGTTAACGAAATCCTTAACATCATTGATTGAACCTAAGAGCATGTTAAATGTTTTCATAATTTGTCTCCTCCTCTTGTCTGTTACCGGAAACCTTTTCTTGGATTGGTTTCCATATCTTAGCCGTTTACGACTATAAGTCTATAATACATTCTTTTTTTTTGTTTGTCAAGACCTATTGCAATTTTCGTAAAAATTTTATATAATAGTGCTAACATTTATTTTTGAAATTTGGAGGATATTATGAAAACTGCGTCATTCTATACTCTCGGCTGCAAGGTCAACCAATATGAGACCGAGGCGGTATCTGAGATGTTCGCCGATAACGGCTATAGAATTGTTCCGTTTAATGAAAAATCGGATATCTACATTATTAATACCTGCTCTGTCACGTCCATGAGCGACAGGAAGTCGCGGCAGATGATACGGCGCGCTAAAAAGACCAATCCCGACGCGCTGATTGCCGTTATGGGCTGCTATTCGCAGACATCGCCGGATGAGGTTCTCGCGATCGACGGGGTCAATCTCGTCCTCGGCACAAAGGACAGAGGCTCGGCAATGCGTCTGCTGGAAGCTCTTAAGCCCGGTGATAAGCTGAACGCGGTAACAAGCGTCAAGGACAACCATGTTTTTGAGGAGCTTACCGTAAAACGCTGTATGGACCACACACGCGCGTACATTAAAATACAGGACGGCTGCTCGCAGTTCTGCTCCTACTGCATAATCCCCTATGCCCGCGGACCCGTCCGCAGCCGCAAGGAGGAGGAAATTCTTGACGAGGTGAAAACTCTTGCGCAGGCAGGCTACAAGGAGATTATTCTCACAGGCATACATGCCGCCTCATACGGCGCCGACCTCGGCTGTACATCATTGGAGCAGCTTCTTAATAAAATAGATAAAACAGACGGTATTGTGCGCGTAAGGCTTTCTTCCATTGAGCCTATGACGCTTAACGCGGAGTTTGTAGAAAAAATCAAGGACTGCAAAAAGCTCTGTCCTCATTTTCATATATCACTGCAATCCGGCAGTGATACCGTGCTTAAGCGCATGAACCGCCATTACACGACCGCTCAGTTTGAGGAGGTTGTAAACGGGCTTAGAAAGCACTTCCCGGACTGCGCGATAACCACCGATATTATGACCGGCTTTGCCGGAGAAACAGAGGATGAGCACAGAGAAACGCTTGCATTCTGCGAAAGGATCCAGTTTGCGGAGGCTCATGTGTTCCAATACTCCCAAAGGCGCGGAACACCGGCGGCAAGACGTCCCGACCAGTGCCCGCCCGAGGTCAAGGAGGCGCGCTCAAAGGAGGTTATAGAGCTTACAAACCGCTCCCGCGATGAATTTCTCAGCCACCACCTCGGCAGGACTATGGATATATTATTTGAAACAAAAGTCAAAGACGGCTTTTATG
>JBJEFT010000379.1:0-5064 GCA_051874315.1 Candidatus Ornithomonoglobus sp. | reverse complement strand
ATCCACCATATAAAAAGTATATACGTAAATTGTCCGATTTTACCTCAGATGTTGATCCAAATAGGGAAGATAATGTTACAGGGCAAGACAAAAGATTTATTCTATATAATGATAAGATGAATTTATATTAAGAGGTGTCATAAATGATATTAACTTATAGTCAAATTTTAAAGAGAGTAAATGAGCCAAATGAATTTACATCAGTGTATGAAAAAAATAAAACCAAGCAATTAATAGAGCCGTTTTATCAAGGGAGTTTGCAAGGCGCATCTTATGATGTCCACATTAGTAATTGCATAATCAAACAAAAAAATGGAAATAATATTGTACATTTATCAGAGAAGGATGAGGTGGACAATATGTTTGAAGAAGATGATATAACTAATGGCTATCTATTAAAGCCTGGCGAATATATTTTAGTGCGTTTAGTAGAAAAAATTAATATGCCTGATGATTTAGTTGCGCATATCAGACCCAGAACAACATTGACCAAATTAGGTGTAATTGTTTTTGCTCAACATATAAATCCTTCATTTTCGGGTAATTTATATCTAGGTGTTAAAAATTTTTCAAATAGTATTATTGAATTAAAACCTAATGTTGCTATTGCACAGTGTGTTTTTGAAACAATAAATGCCACTATACCACCAGAGCATTTATACAGAAACAAAAAAGACTCTAAATATCAAAATGAATCTGATTTCATAAGCTCAAAGGTGTATGATGAAGAAACCGTTAGCAGAGGTAATGAATTAGTAAAATTTATGTTTGGAGTAGAATAAATGGATAATCTTACGCTTGAACAATTCGTAGATACATATCTTGGATTTATTATTGCAAACCATCCTGAAATAAACAACAATACTGATATTGCCCGTTATGCAAAAGAAAATATTATTAACACTATAAAAGAACAGATAATAGAAGAAAATAAAGATGATATAATAAATGAGGCAAGGAAAACTTTTGAGTTGGATAAAATGGAGGAATCTCTCGGAAAAACAAAGAAGATAATAATAGAAACTGCTTTCTTAGGAATATTAGTTGGTTTATTTGTAAATCAACTTACAGAAATTCTTGACTGCTATTTTAAGGACGTTAAAACAGGGAATTTAGCAGGCACATGGATAATAACAGCAGTCTTATTTGTTTTAATTACTATTTTAGGAGTGGTAATGTTTACAGAGGAAGTAATGCCTATAATAAAAGAAATAATAAATAAGAGAAAAGAAGTAAAAAATAACATTTATACATAGAATAATTAAAGGAGCGTATCACTCAGCGGTGTGCTGAGCGGTACGCTCCTTTTGGGTATGGTTAGTTAATTGAAATTGTCGCCGCAAGGCTTCGGCAGAGTGGGTTTATTTTATCAAATGAATCAACAAGGATCGCCTTGATGTGTTCATTTTCAAATTCCGATAGATCAGTTTCCGCTGCGCCGTTGTCTGTTGTAATGTCATATATTCTGACAGTCTTTAATGTGTTGTCGTCATAGTATGCCGCAACGATAAGCCTGCTGTCTGTGAGCTGCTCCTCCGCGGTGACGGTGAGCGTTGCGCCGGAGATTGCCATTGATACCTTTTCAGCGTCCTCTGACGGGGGAGCAGTTGCCTGTTCCGCAGCCTGCTCTGTCGGAGCTGCGGATGCCTGTTCCGTAGGCTGTTCGGTAGGCGCAAGGGTCGGCTTTGCCGTAGGCGCCGGTGAGGTTGTCGGGATCGGCGTATCCGCCGGCGGCGTTCCGTTTACCGTGTCATAAGCGTATTCATATGACGGGAGCGGGTATACAGGATAGTATGAATTGCTGTTTTTCGCAATAGGGAGATTCTGATCCTGCATTTCCTGAACCGCCCACTGAGCGATAAGGTCCGCGCCGTAGATATTTATATGCGTGTCGTCCGTTGTGCCTGTTGCATAGAAGCCGCTGCTTGCAAAGCCCGCATAGCCTACAAAACGGCTGTCGTACGGCTTTACATAGTTGAACATATCCTTTGCCGTTTCAACGCCTACCTCGTTTATCCAGCCGTTTGTCCTTTTGTACAGGTCAATGAGCGGAATATTGAGCTCTGCTGCAAGCTCGCGCGCTGACTCTACATATGACTCAAGGCTCGCGTCTGAGGTCTTGCGGCGGCTGATCGAGGTTGCGATGATCGGAGTTGCCCCGACGTTTTCCGCGATCTCAACATAGTCCATAAGCGATTTTTTATATGAGCCGTCCGTGAAACGGTCGGTTGACGGGTCTGTATATCTTTCCGCTTCGTCCTTTGAATCGTTGTGACCGAACTGGATTATGAGATAGTCGCCCCTTTTGATGTTCTGCTGAAGCGTTGTATAGTTTGTATCGCTCTTGAAGCTGAGTGAGCTTCTGCCGCTGAGCGCGTAGTCGGTGACGGTGTTGCTGTCAAAATAGTTTCCGAGAAGCTGCGCCCAGCCCTTTCGCGGATAGTTGTTGTCGTTATATACCGATGCGGTCGAGTCGCCCACAACATATATTACAGCGTCCTCTGCGACTGTATCATTGGGTGTGAGCGCTGCAAGAACGGTATCGCCCGATTTTGCGGTTATGCTAAAGGTGTCGTCCTCATTCATTTCAAGACCGATCCAGGCTGTGCTCTGCACGTCCTCGCCGAGGGAATTTTCCTTTATGTTTATATTCTTTGTCCCCCTGACCGAGCCGTCCGAGCCGTATACAACGCATTCAAAAACCTCATCGCCTGTCGGGTTCTGGATGCTCTCGGTAAAGGTGATCGCCTTTAAGGCGCCGCCGTCAACGGGGGAGAAGCTGTTGCTGCCGTCAATATTGCCGTAAACATAGCTGATAAACTCAACCGGAACATAGCCCTTGACGGTGACGGCAAAGGATTTTGTTTCCACAGCGTTATTTCTTGTGATAGTGGCGGTAAGAACGGCTTGGGTGTCCTCGTTCGGTGTCCTTGTTATAACGCCGTCAGCGGTGATGACAGAAGCGTCGGAGGTCGTCCATGTAATCGTCGTGGCGCGTTTGCCCTCTGACGGGAGAACAAGGTCCTTTTTGACATTTGATGTATCACCGAGAGTAAGAGCGTCAGCCGCCGCCTCAACGGCAGCGTCATCGTCATTGTCGGCAATGGTCGTGAGCGTAAAGGTTTTATACTGAACGAGGGAATCGTCCTCCTGCACGCTGAATTTACCTGTCAGAGTTATTGTTTCGGCGTTCGGCGTGAGGCTTACCTCGCCGTTATTCGCGATAACGCTTGTGTCTGATGACGTCCACGCAACGTCGCAGGAGCCGAACGCGGACTCATATGCCTGCGGCAGGTCAAGGTCGCAGTCGATCGCGTCCGCCGAGATGTTTTCGCCCTTTATAAGGTCAAAGGTAAGTCCCTGTATCTCGTTTTCAAAGTCGGCCTGCTTGTCGACAACACGGTAGGTGAAGCCGTAAAAGCCAGCCTTGGAGCCTGAAGCGTACATTGTGTAGGTGTGGCCGCCCTTTACCATAAAGGTCGCTGTGTCCGTTGTTTTTACAGAATATTTAACACCGTTGTAATCATCGGAAATCGCTGTACCGTTGTCGGTTATGTAAAACGCCTTGTCTGCTGCGGCCTGATATCCGATCGTAAGCTCACCGTCAGCAACGGTATCGTCAAGAGCTATCGAATAATATGAGCCTGTACCGGCGGACAGGGATGGATTGGCTTTGCCTGAAATTCTTCCGTCAAAACCGCTTAAGTTCGTGTCCGAGGCGTAAGCGTAGGTGTCGGCGCCGAGGGTAAGGGTTATACCGCTGTAGCCTGTTTCAATCGTTACCGGAGCAACCGCCGAGCCTGCCGCGGCGGTTTCGGCGGACACCTTATAGGTAAAGCTCACCGATTCCGCGTCAACGAGTGTAACGCCGGAGCATGTTACGGTAAGCGCCGCGGCGGAAAGAACAGCCGCAATTTTTCTTAAATTCATATCTGTACATCTCCTCATAGTAATATATTATAATTATACCATATTTTTCAGGTGTTTTCATGTGTTTATTTGTGCATTTTCATGAATATTTTGACTGTGTTTAAAAATACTTACGCTATTGACAGATAAATTCAAACGTGCTAAAATGAATATAACACGCTACAGAGAGGAAGAAATATAATGAAGAAGAAAACGGCGGCAATCGCGGCGTCGGCGCTGATATGCGCGGCAATGACCGGCTGCGGATGCAGCAAGGCAGAGCCGGAGACAACGGAGGCGCCGCAGCAGACGGCGGACGCGTCGGAGAACAGCGTAAGACTCGGCTGGGAGGACACGCAGGATGAGTTTATATATGTATACGATATAGCGGAAAATATTTTCATAGGAACGCCTGTTTCGCATGAATATTATGTTGAGAACGGACTTCCGTACACGGCGGTAACGGTAAAAATCGAAAAATCAATAAAGGGTGAGCTTGAGGACGGAGAAGCGGTCATATCCTACAGCGGCGGGGAAATGAACGGAGAGATGTATACCTCAACAAGCGTGGCTGTGCCGGCTGAGGGAGAGGACTATCTGTTTCTGCTTGAGACCGGGCGCGAGGGAGACGAGTATTGCTATCCCTGCGGCGGCTATCAGGGTACCTATAAGCTGAGCGGCAGCGGTACTGACAGCGTGGTCGAGGAATTTAATACAAATAATCTTCTTGAGAGCGACATAATGGGCAGGACGGTTTCCTCGCTTATGGGAAAGGAATAAGTACGATGCTGCAATATAAGGACTTTGCGTATATATATGATGAGCTTATGCACGAGGATGTGAACTATCCGGCATGGTGCGACTACATTGAAAATCTTTTTGACCGCCACGGAGCGGCGCCGGACACGATATGCGAGCTGGCGTGCGGAACCGGCAGCATGACCGCGCAGCTTGAGCGGCGCGGCTACGACATAACGGGAGTTGACATAAGCGAGGACATGCTTGAGGTTGCGTGGACAAAGCTGAATGATCCGAAGCTTATCCACAGCGACATGGCAAAGCTTATCCCGTACAAGCGGTTTGACGCGTTCCTGTGCATGATTGACGGTGTGAATTATGTTGTCGCGCCCGGTCAGGCGCAGAAAACCTTTGATA
>JBJEFT010000378.1:0-5083 GCA_051874315.1 Candidatus Ornithomonoglobus sp. | reverse complement strand
ATATGTACCGCGACAGTATTCACATCACCCAGCGCGTCCATGCCCCAGATGCGGTCAAAAAGCTGCTCCTTTGAGAATGCCCTGTTCGGGTTTGAAGCGAGATAATACAGCAGGTCAAACTCCTTCGCGGTCATTGTGATGCTCTGCCCGTTTACAGAAACTGTTCTTGCCTGCGGGTCAATGGAGAGTGAGCGGATCGTAATAAGCCTTGACGGCTCGGAGGTCAATGCCTCAAAGCGGGAAAGGTGCGCTTTAACGCGCGCTACAAGCTCATTCGGGCTGAAGGGCTTTGTCATGTAATCGTCCGCGCCCAGTCCGAGACCGCAGATTTTATCTATATCGTCGCCGCGCGCCGAAAGGAAGATAACAGGCGTTTGTTTATTTCCGCGGATGCGGCGGACAATCTCGAAGCCGTCCATACCGGGGAGCATAACGTCTACTATGAATAAATCGTAGTCACCGTTCAGCGCGGTATCAAGTCCGGTTGTACCCCATGTTTCAATATCGCAGTCAAAGCCGTTTGTTTCAAGATAGTCGCGCTCAAGCTCCGCGATTTCTTTGTCATCCTCAATTATAAGTATTTTTTTCATTTGTTTATATCCTCCGCAAGCGGCAGACTTATTGTTGCCGTTGTTCCTTTGTTGATTCCGTCACTTCTGAGCCACAGCCGTCCGCGGTGCTTTTCGGTGATCTGTTTTGCTATTCCAAGTCCCAGACCGTTGCCCTTTATCTGCGAGGAACGGGAGCTGTCGGTGCGGTAGAAGCTGTCAAACACCCTTGAAAGCTCCTTCGGTTCAATCCCCATGCCGTTATCCTTAACGGCCGCATACGCGCTGCCCTCGTCCGCAAAGCATCGCACTTCAATCAGGCAGCCTTCGGGATTTCTGTATTTGATTGAATTGTCGATCAGATTTGTGAGCACACGCCGCATTTTCTCACCGTCAATATTCACCCATAAGGCTTCCGTGCCCAAGTCAATATGCGTTTCTATCCCGTTCCGTTCCATATCAAGACGGTAGCCGTCCATCACATCAAGCACAAGGTCGCGCAGGTCGCCGCGGCTCATGCTGAACTCCAGCCCCGAAACCTCCAGCTTTGCAAAGGTGGAAAGGTTTGAAACAAGCTCATCAATAGTGTCCGCCTTTGATTTTATTGTATTGAGATAACGTTCAAGCTTTTCGGGAGTGTCGGCTATGCCGTCATTTATGCCGTCTATATAGCCCTTTATTGAGGTGACGGGCGTTTTTAAATCATGTGAAATGTTTGCTATAAGCATATTCCTTTCGTGCTTCAGCTGTTCCTCTCGCTCGCGGGCAAGCAGCAGCTCCCGCCGCATTGAATCAAAGCCCTCGCATAAATCGTCAAGCTCATCATAATCGCTGCCCATGACCTCAAAGCTTAGAGAACCCTCGCGTATTTTATCCACATTGTCCCTCAGCTCGCGAATTGGCTTTTCAAGGCTCTGCGAAAGGCGGCGTGTGAGGATCGTGCTTGTAACGGCGCATACGGCGATACATATCAGCGCGTATGTTATTATGTATGTGACCGCCGCGGGATGATTTGTGAAAAACGCGCCGACTGCGCGGGTAAGCGTCACAGGATTGATAAGAGATGCGCGTGTGATCTGCATTTCCTCAACCGGGAATTTCATTACAAATATGATAAGAAACAGCACGGAAACAACGCCTATTATCGCAATAGGCGCTGTAAGAAGTATGAAGTTGTACGATTCAAATCTCTGCCGTATCTTCATGCCGTTCTCCTAAACGTTTTTCTTGTCAAATATTATATACGATAACGAGTATAAAATCAAGATACTGCCGAGCAAAATTCCTGTTTTGTTAAGAAGAACATGCAGGGGGAGCGTGCTGCCGAGAAGCATAACATGAAGCTTTGCGCTTGCGGTGAACAGGAAGCTCTCCGAGCCTGCAACATAAAGTCCCATGTATTTCATAAGCACGTATAAGGCAAGAGACAGGAGTGTCGCAGAGGTCGGTCCTTTAAGGCAGACGTTTATAAATATTCCCAAAAAAGCGATACCGATAAGCGGAATTATATCTATTAAGTATGCGGCAAGCGCGGAAACTGCGCCGGAGATTGTTCCTCCGGAGGCAAGATGTATCAGCGTGTTTGCGATATACATCACCATAAGCGACACCGCGCCGAGAATAACAACAGCCGCCGCTTTGGCAGTCAGCAGCTTAAACCGGCTTACGGGCTGCATAAGGCTTGCCTTTAAGGTGTCCTCGCTGTACTCATGTGTGAATAAATCACTTACCGCGATAAACATCATAACCGGTACGAGAATTTCAACCGCAAACGGGAGCATTTCAAGCGGCATATTTGCCTTAACAGATATGCTTCCGCCGGAAAGCCTTGTAACAAGCGCCGCGCCGCCGCGGCGGATAATGCTCACAAGAATACCGAGCGCGAGAAGCACTATGTATTTTTTACGATGCGCAAGCTTTATAAGCTCCTTGTGCAATGCAAATGTAAACCGTTTCATATTCCGCCTCTCCTTTCGTGTACCTTCTCCAAAAAATAATCCTCCATTGACGGATACAGCTCCGTTATATGCTCTGTGCTGTCCTTCGCTATTATTTCACCGTCATATATAACAGCCGCTGTGGTGCAGAGCTTTTCGATCTCGGAGGCAATATGGCTTGAAATAACAAATGTAGTGCCGGATTCTCGGTTCATCTGCTTTATGTATTCGCGGATTTCGACAACGCCCTCAATGTCAAGACCGTTTACCGGCTCGTCAAGAATTACAAGCTCCGGCTTTCCCATAAGCGCCGCGGCAAGCCCAAGACGCTGCTTCATGCCCAGAGAAAAGCGCCCCGCCTTATCGTTTTTGTACTGTTCGAGGTGAACAACCCTTAATATGCGGTCAATATCCTTAATGTCCTCACGGCTGCGCGCCATGAGCTGAAGATTCTTATACGCCGTCAGATCCTTATAGATTGCGGGCGATTCGATAAGCGCGCCGGTATGCGCCATAATATTTTCAAAATCCTCATGCAGATCTTTGCCGTTTACGGTTATTGTGCCGCTGTCAGGTACTATCAGTCCCAGCATAGCCTTCATGATCGTGGTCTTGCCCGAACCGTTGGGACCCAACAGACCGAGTATTTCCCCGTCAGGTATTTCAAGCGAAATGTTGCGTATTCCGCGCTTGTTCTTATACAGCTTTGTAAGATGATTAAGCTTTATCATGTCTGTTTTCCTCCTGTGACTTACGGAGCCTCCGCAATGTCAGCTATTTCCCAATGGTCATTATCTTTTTCAATACCGAAACGTATATAACAATTTGCGCAGCCGCAAAGATGCTGTCCGTTAATATCGGATATATCCCGTGAATATATTACCCATATATACCCCGTATCATTATCGCAATGCGCGCTGAGCAGCTTTGAAGTGGATTTAATCTCAGAGGGATCGGCAGCAGCATAGTTGTTTTCGGCTATTACAGCATAACGCGCAAGAATCCCGTGTTTTTTTTCTGCTGTTTCTTTATCAGGCTCAACCGAGGCAAGGGCTTGGTTAAATTCCTCAAATATCTCTTTAACATCTCCCCGCTCCTTGCGGGTGCCGCGGTGCATCAGCTCGGATTTATAATCCGGAACGGCGCTTTTGTAATATTCCGGCAGCTTGAGTACATCTTTATAATTTATGTAGGTTGATATTAATATGCCGATTACCATAATACAAGCGCATGTGGATATTATTTTAATTGTATACTTCATAAATCAATCCTCCAGCCACGGATATTGGCTTCCGATCATTTCGTCTGTATCCGGATCATATACATAATAGCAAGTGTCTGAGTATTCATTACCTAGTATACGGAATACAGAAGCTCGAAATGAACAGTCGTTAAGAAGTGCGGCAAGCTTATCTGCTGTTTCGGGAATAACTTCCAAATCAGTTATGACTGTGAACTCATCAAGCCTTATCCAATCCGGCAGATCATCCCACTGAGGCGGTCTGCCGTTTTCTTTATAAAAATCATATAGTTCTTCAGGACCGAGTACGGGACCTTCAGCGTTTATAAAATCTGCATAGCAGCGTATATTTTCAAATCCGGCAGAATTTGATTTTGCATTATTAAACTCCTGCTCCGCGCTGCGTTCAAGACAGGCTTCAAGATAGTGATCTCCGTATTTATCATATACCCAGAAGGTCAGCTCCGTATCGTCCGCAGGATGGCATTGCGCCACTCTGCAAGGGTCTCCGAGTAGCGGTATTCGATCGACTTTGAACTCCTTTCCGTATCTGTCGTACAGATAGGACAGAACCCAGCTTTTGTATGTATGACGTGACCACAGTACACTCACTGCAAGTACAGCGATTACAAGCAGTATAAGTATTACCGGGGTCAGCGCTGCGATAAGGCATCCTTTTCGTTTCATGTTTTTCTCCTTAAAACCAATATCCCCAAGGGTTCAGTATTGCGGCGAGCAGAGCATCAATACCGAAATCCTTCATTTTAAATGACGAACCGTTTTCGGCATTATCAAAGCCGATAATTATTTTTCTTGCGTTGAGAAGCGGAACCTCTTCGCCGTCAATATCAACAGTTTCTACCGGGTTATCTGAAACAATAATGTATATCATATCTGTGTCAAGATAGAAATAATTTCCGGGCTTTATGTACCAAGTCCTGTTAGCCCTCTGGAATCTCGGATTTATAAAGGCTTTAAGTGCGGCACATTTGCCGATAAGACTGCTGTCGGTACTGTCCTCAACATTCCAGCAGGCGCCTGTATTACCTCCGTAATTGAGAACGGAAACAGTGTAATTGGCTTGAGTATATTTGCTGCAAATTTCCTCATAGGTCTGCTGTACGTTATTTGTGGTTTTGCATACGGGAACCGTGAACCATGCAGTAGTAAGCAGAACCGTTAGTGCCGCGATAATTGTTAATGTTATTTTTAATGTTTTGTGTTTCATGTGTTTATGCCTCCGGCAATTTGTAATGATGAACAAAAATAATATCGTAAATTATTGTTTATGCGCATTATCCTTCCCCCCTTTTTTAGAATTGCCGCAGGCAATTATCAAAAAGGGGGGAAGGAGAAAA
>JBJEFT010000377.1:0-5089 GCA_051874315.1 Candidatus Ornithomonoglobus sp. | reverse complement strand
AGAAGCTGCGGGATTTATAACGGGAGCGGATATTCCTGTTAACGGTGGTATAATTGGAGGTAAAAAATATGCTGGAACAGTTAAAAAAGCTTATATTGAATTATGTTGAAGTAGAAGAGGAGGAAATCGTTCCTGAGGCGAGATTTTCAGATGATCTCGGCTTCAACTCATATGACTTCATGTGTATGCTCGGAGATGTAGAGGACGAGCTTGATATAGAAATCGAAGAGGAAAAGGCGGCGTCAACAAAAACCGTTGCCGAGCTTATAGAGTATCTGGAGAGTGTAGAATAATATGTATGACAGAAATCTTATAAATACGACAAAGGACATCCTTTATGCCGCCGCTGAGCGCTTCGGCGACGCGCCGTTTATGAGACGACGCGTAAAGAAGGAAATGGTTGACCGCAGCTTTAACGAGCTTAAGCACGATGCGTGCGCTGTAGGCGCATGGCTGGAGGCAGAGTTTGACCACAAGATACACGCCGCAATATTCGGCTCAACAAGCTTTGAGTTTGTCGTTTCATGGTTTGGCTTGACCACAAGCGGCAGCGCGGCAGTTCCGCTCAATGCGGCAAACAAGCCGTCCGACCTTGCGGATGAAATTAACCGTTCGGATTCAGAGCTTGTATTTCTTGACGAGCTAAGAGAAGAAGCGGTTGAGGAATTAAAGAAGCTTTGCCCTCAGGTCAGATATTTTGTACATATGCACAGACCTTATGAGGGGACGCTGTATCTGGGTGATATAATTTCGGAATACAGCGGAAAAGAGCCTGTTTCCGAGCTTGACCCGGATCAGCTTGCGGCTATCATATACACCTCCGGCACGACCGGCAGGAGCAAGGGCGTAATGCTGAGCCACAGAAATTCAGTAGACAACGCAACCTGTATTGCCGACGGAGGAAATCCGGGCGACAAGAGAATGACGGTTCTGCCCGTTCATCATGTATTTGCGTTTACCTGCGATATTATGTGTACGCTGTGGTACGGAAGAACTCTCTGCGTGAACGACTCATTAATGAGGATTCCGAAAAATCTCAAGGCGTTTCAGCCTGTTGAGACTACCTTTGTTCCTATGATCGCGGCGTCAATTCTTAGCAAAATGCAGCTTGCCGCCAAGACAAATCCCGATAAGCTTGCGATAGGTAAGGATATGTTCGGAGAGGAGTTCAGCATACTCTATGTAGGCGGCGCTTATCTCAGCCCCGAAATCATTGACGGATATAAGGAGTTTGGTATTGATGTTGCGCAGGGCTACGGCATGACGGAGTGTACGGCGCGTATCAGCACAGGCGTGAGAAACTGCCCTTATCCGGAATCGGTCGGAAAAATTATTCCGGGCTGCGAGGTAAAGATAGTTGACGGTGAGATATGGGTAAAGGGACCGTCGGTAATGATGGGCTACTATAAGGACCCGGAGGAAACCGCAAAGACACTTACTGAGGACGGCTGGCTTAAAACAGGCGATCTCGGATATGTAAAGGACGGTTATATCTTCATTTCCGGCAGAAAGAAAAATCTTATAATTCTTGCCAACGGTGAGAATGTTTCACCGGAGGAGCTTGAAAATAAGTTTGCGATGTCAGAGCCTGTCAAGGAAATTGTTGTGTTTGAAAAGGATCATGTTATAACTGCTGAAATCTATCCGAACCCGGATCATGAGTTTACCGATGTAGAGGCGGAGATACAGGCTGAAATAGACAAGGTCAATGAAACTCTGCCCCTGCCGAAGCAGATCCACGGCTTTATATTAAGAGATACCGAGTTTGATAAGACCGCGTCAAAGAAAATAAAGCGTGATTATAACAGATAAGGACACAGCTATGAAATTAAGAAAACTTGCGGCTGCCGCTGGTATTGCAGCCGGTACGGCAGCGATAGGTATGGGAGCCGCGGCAGAAATGCTTTTTAAAAAGACGGTTGATATAGGCAATGACCGCGGAATGCCCAAGCTCAATATCGGCTTTGACTGGCATATATATATTCCGCTGGTAAAGGAAAAAATCGAGTGGATATCCTCAATGGAGCCGGAGGAGCATTATATACTTACAGATGACAAGCTGAAGCTTAAGGCAAAGTATATAAAAGCGGAAAAGCCGACCCATAAAACGGTGATTGCCGTTCACGGCTACAGAAGCCGCAGCATATATGAATTTTCGGCTATTGCAGAAATGTATCATAAAAACGGCTATAACGTTCTTCTCGTTGACTGCCGCTCCCACGGTGAGAGCGAGGGAAGATACGCCGGACTTGGCGCGCTTGACCGCTATGATATTTTACAGTGGATCCACTATGTTGTTTCGACTATAGACCGTCAGGCTGAAATATGGCTGCACGGAATATCCACAGGCGCGTCAACAATACTCTTCGTTTCGGAGTTCAGACTTCCCGATAACGTAAAGGGTGTGATCGCAGACTGCGCCTTTACAAGCTCATGGGAGGTTCTTAATCATATATTCGGAAATAAGTACGGTGTAAATATGCGCCCTGTTTTAAAGCTCACAAGCCTTATCTGCAAAAGAAGGGTAGGGTACCGCTTTGAGGATATTAACACTGTGGAAATACTGAAAAATTCAACTCTGCCCATGCTGTTTATTCACGGCTCGGAGGATAACTTTGTTCCGGTGGCTATGTCACGGCGGAATTATGAAGCGTGCGCGTCGGATAAAAAGGAGCTGCTTATCATGGACGGGGCCTGTCATGCGGAGAGCTTCTATAAAAATCCTGAGCTTTATGAAAAAGCAGTCATGGAGTTTATTAACGGATAAAACAAAACGGTCCGATACGAAAAAGTATCGGATCGTTTTGTTTTATTTCTCGTAAAATTCAACTATTTTATCAAGTCTTGCGGTCATATTTTCAAGAATCGCGTCAGCGATTGTAAGCGCTGTCATTGCTTCCATTACGACAACCGCTCTCGGGACGATTATCGGGTCGTGTCTGCCCTTGATCGAAACCGTGATGTCCTCGCCGGATTTATTGACAGTCCGCTGCTCATGCAGTATTGACGGGGTGGGCTTGAATGCCGCGCGTATGATAATGGGGGAGCCGTCGCTCATGCCGCCGAGTATTCCGCCGCTGTGGTTTGTGATTTTTTCGACCCTGCCGTCCGCCATGCAAAAGCCGTCGTTATTTACCGAGCCTATAGCCTTTACCGCCGCCATACCGTCGCCGATCTCAACACCCTTTACCGCGCCGATAGACATAATACCCTTTGCAAGATTTGCGTCAAGCTTATCAAACACCGTTTCACCGATACCGGTCGGCATTCCCGTTACAATACATTCCGCCGTGCCGCCCACTGAGTCGTGAGCCCTGAGCATTTCCATGACGTATTCTCCCGCCCTTTCAGCCGCTTTTTTGTCCGGCATATAAAGGCTGTTATTCGTAATTTCCTCACGGTCAAACTCAGCGTAATCGATCTCGTGCGGGCCGATCGACCTCGTATAGGTGAGAAGCTCAATGCCGAGTGATTTCAGAAGCTTTGCCGCTACAGCGCCCGCCGCAACTCTGCCTATTGTTTCACGTCCCGAGGACCTTCCGCCGCCGCGGTAGTCTCTGAAGCCATATTTTTTATCAAAGGTATAGTCCGCGTGTCCCGGGCGGTAATAGCGCGCAATTTCGCTGTAGTCCGCCGAACGCTGGGTCTTATTGTATACCACCATTGAGATTGGTGTGCCTGTGGTTCTGCCCTCGAAAACGCCCGATAAAATTTCTACCGCGTCATCCTCCTTACGGGGAGTAGAGAACCTTGACTGTCCGGGCTTTCTGCGGTTAAGATATGCCTGAACATCCTCCTCGCAAAGCTCAAGACCTGCGGGGCAGCCGTCAATGACAACGCCTAAGCCCTTACCGTGCGACTCACCCCAGGTTGTGATTCTGAATAATTTTCCGTATGTTGATCCTGCCATTATTTTCTCCTGTTAATTAATAAAATATTATCTTCATTATACACTATTTTACCGAATAAAGCAACAGATATTTTACATAAAATTCATTTCTGCAATATATCCGCGGCGCCGCGCGAGGGAGTGCGGATATACCGCTTCATGAGATAAAGCTGCTCCGGGTCGCGTTCAAGCTCGTTTACGCCCTCCTCGCAGGAAAGGCTCGCTTTAAAGCCGAGATCTTTTACAACACCGAGCGATTCGTCGCTGATGGAGCCGAAGGGATATGTAAAGGTTGTCGGGGCGCTTCCCAGATTTTCAATACATTTCTCCTGCATGGTGCCTAAGTCTTTTGTCAGCATGGAGATATATTCCTCCGTTGTTTCCGTGCTGTTTCTGTCACAGCCCATTCTGCCGTCGTTAAGGGAGTGGAGGTTGTATGTATGGTTCTGTATCTCAACAAAGCCCGAGTCTGCCATTTCCCGGGCGCTGTCCCATGACAGATACGCGTAGGCGGGGTTGGTGTCGCCGTTATTCTGGTATTCGTCAGTGTAGGCTCCGACAATGGAAATAACCGCCTTTGCATTGTATTGACGCAGCAGAGGATAGATATAGTAGTAATTATTGTAGAAGCCGTCGTCAAAGGTCAGCACTATGGGCTTTTCGGGCAGCTTTGCGCCGCTGTATACATAGTCTATCAGGTCCTGCATAACTATCGTGGTATAGCCGTGATTACTGAGAAATTTTAAATCCCCCTCAAAGCTGTAGGGAGATACTGTGTATTTATTGCCGTCTGAATATTTTAATATGCTGTGATACATCAGAATAGGAACACTCACGCTCTCCGATACGGGCGCGGAGGTCTGTATGGCGTTATTGGCGGTGTAGGTGATTACCGATACTGCCAGAATAACGGCAAACAGCGCGACCAGATGCCTGAATCTGATTATATACATTTTACATCCCTCCCAAAGACGCTTCATAAAAATCATATCTGCGCACATATTCGCCTGTTTTCTCGTCTTTGTACACCTCCGAGCAGTTTTTCTGAAGGAGCTTTACGATGTTGTAGATATCGACCCATATTTCGGTCGGACCGTCCTTCTGAGATTCGTCAAATATGAGCTGTAATCCAACGTGCAGATGCGGCACATTGATATTATTCACATTTTCCGTTGTGCTGTAGCCGGTCATACCGAGGTA
>JBJEFT010000376.1:0-5090 GCA_051874315.1 Candidatus Ornithomonoglobus sp. | reverse complement strand
GGATAGAATACTCCGGTTTCTGTTCCACTGCCTGACGCAGCATCATAGGATTTCCAGCCCTTTACGTCATTGCCGTATTTGAGCGAAGCCACAGCCGTGCTGCCGCCCCAATAGTAGGTGAGGAAATCAAAGGATACCTTGAACTGTCCGCCGGTATATCCGGCTCTCATGGCTTCCGTGATATTTACGCTGACACCGTTATCCGCGCTCCAGTCACTGTTGAAGCTGAAGCTTGCCGCGCCTTCGGACATTGACGGTGCCTCCTTGAATTCGGTGCCGTATGCCGAATATTTCTCAATATCTTCCTCGGAGCTGAATGTATCTATATAGATTGACTTTGAATTTTCCGGCATAAATTCGCCTGAATTTATTTTTCCGGAAGACAACTGCACAATACCCTCAGGGTACGGTGAAACAGCCGCAACCGAAATATTATCATATACATGATTCCCGCTCGGCTGTGTTATGCACAGATAAAGCCTATCCGTGCTCTTGTAGCTGAGCTGCGCACTGCCCGAAAGATATGATGACTCGCCGCCATATGGCAGATCTGCACTCGGGCCGGACGCGATCTGTGTCTTTGTAACCGCGCCGTTTTCGCTTATAACCTCAAAGAACACTGTCGCAGGATTAGCATAGGAGCTTTCACCCCACCATGCGGTTATATCCAGATATACTTCAAAATTTGTTCCGCTCTCATAGGCGGCAAATTCCTCCGTCACATCACGGCGAATACCGTTATCCGCATTCCAGTTGCTGCCCGCGGTATAGCGGAGCTGCTGATTATCAATCGACAGCGAATCCCCTGTATTGAAAGCCGAATAGATGTCATATTTATCCGTTACCGAGATGCTTGAAAAATCGTCATAGATAAAAGCGTTCGGATTTGCTGTCGGCTTCGGCGCCGCTGTCGGCGCTTCTGTTTCCTCCGGTGAACGGGTTGCCTGCGGCTCTGCTGTAGCCTGAACACTCTTATCACATGAGAGCGTTATATTATTATACTTCTGATACCCTGCAAGTTGGATATAGCAGAGATTCACCCTTGTATCATCATCAAAATGCAGGAACTCCGCGCCCTCAAAGCTGTATATAACACTTGTATCGGTTTCCGCCTTTTCCTCAAGCACTTTCTCTGTTACTGTGCCGTTTTTAACTATTTCAAAGAACAGCTTACCCTTATTTTCCTGCCACCAGGTAGAACGTGTATCAAGTGACGCGGTATATTTATAACCGCTGCCCGCAGCCTTCACAAAATCGGTAATATCCATTCTGAAGCCGTTTTTATTGGACGAGCTTGTCATATTCGAAAGAATAAGTCCTGTGCCGTCAGCGCTCTTCTGCGCGCCTGCATCTGCTGTGTCATAAACCGTAAAGCGGCTCATGACCGCATCATCCTTAAAATCATTATCCGAATAACTGAACAGAGTGCCGTCTGTCCGTGCGGGTTCTGTCGCTGCCGGCGCTGTGGTTGTTTCCGGAGGCTCCGTTGTCTTTACAGTCTTATCATATGATAGCGTTATATTATCATACTTCTGATAGCCCGCAAGCTGAATATAGCAAAGATATATCTCAGCATTTTCATCGAACTCCAGAAAATCCGCGCCCTCAAAGCTGTATATAACACTTGTATCGGTCCCCGCCTTTTCCTCAAGCACTTTCTCTGTTACTGTGCCGTTTTTAACTATTTCAAAGAACAGCTTACCTTTGTTCTCCTGCCACCAGGTTGAAAGGGTATCAAGCGATGCAGTATATTTATAACCGCTGCCCGAAGTCTTTACAAAATCGGTAATATCCATTCTGAAGCCGTTCTGATTTTCCGTGCTTGTCATTGTTGAAAGGATAAGTCCCGTGCCGTCAGCGCTCTTCTGCGCGCCCGTATCGGTTGTATCATAAACCGTAAAACGGCTCATGACTGCATCATCCTTAAAATCATCTCCCGAATAGCTGAACAGCGTGCCGTCAGTCTGTGCCGGTTCTGTCGCTGCAGGTGCTGTGGTTGTTTCCGGAGGCTCCGTTGTCTTTACAGTCTTATCATATGATAGCGTTATATTATCATACTTCTGATAGCCCGCAAGCTGAATATAGCAAAGATATATCTCAGCATTTTCATCGAACTCCAGAAAATCCGCGCCCTCAAAATGATACTGTGTATCGGTGTCGGTTCCCGCCTTTTCCTCAAGCACCTTCTCCGTTACTGCGCCGTTTTTAACTATTTCAAAGAACAGCTTACCATCGTTCTCCTGCCACCAGGTTGAAAGGGTATCAAGCGACGCAGTATATTTATAACCGCTGCCCGCAGTCTTTACGAAATCGGTAATATCCATTCTGAAGCCGTTCTGATTTTCCGCACTTGTCATTGTTGAAAGGATAAGTCCCGTGCCGTCAGCGCTCTTCTGCGCGCCCGTATCGGACGTATCATAAACCGTAAAACGGCTCATGACCGCATCATCCTTAAAATCCTCTCCCGAATAGCTGAACAGCGCGCTGTCCTTCGGCTCCGCAGTCTGTGTCTGTGTCGGCTGTGCCGGCTCGCCGCCTCCGGTATATGTAAGTGAAATATTATCGTATAAATGTGTGCCGCACGGCTGATTGATACAGAGATAAACCGTGTCGGATGCGTTAAAGCTTACCGCCGCACTGCCGGTCAGTGTAACCTTTGTCCATGTCTGTCCGCCTGGGCCGCCGCTTGCAAGAGTTGTTTTTACACCGTTTGCTTCAATAAAAACGGTCGCCGGATTATCGTACCAAGAGCTTGAAACATCAACGGAAATATTAAGCGTTCCGCCGCTTGTAAAGCCCGCATCGGAAAGCGCCCCTGTGATGTCCTTTTTAATTCCGTTATGGCTGTCCCAGCCGCTGGCCTCATCAAACTTCAGCGCGCCGTCCTCAACCTTGACCTGAGGATTTGTGCCTGCGCCCGTGTCGTACACCTCATAGCCGGCTAAATTTCCGTCATCAAACGTATCATTTAAAACCGTGATGCCGTCCGCGGCGCCCGCCGTCAGCACGTTCGGCACTGACGACAGGAGCATTGCGGCACCTACAACTAAAGAAATCAGCTTTCTTTTCATATTGTCCTCCATATCCTACTTAACAGTAATTGTAATTGTCCTGGTGTCACCGTTCCAGTCTACCTCCGCATCAAGACACTCCGATGCAAATCTCAGCGGAACAAGCGTCCTTTCATTCATAATGACCGGGGCGGTTTCCAGAGTCTTTGCTTCACCGTTCACGGCAGCTTCAGTATTGTCAATCTGAAGACTGATTTCCGTGACGTCCTTTGCAGCCTTTACATATCTTCCTTCCTCGATATATTCAACCGACGCGCCCAGCTTTTCAAAGAGTGTTCTGAACGGAACAAGAGTTGTGTCGTTTACGATAACCGGCGGAACGTCAAAGCACAGTGCTTCACCGTTTAAGATAACCTTGATCTCATCCTCTGCCGGCTCCTGCGCCGTCTGTACAACGCCATCGGTGTTCAGCTCCAGCTCACCCCAGTTTTCGGTATTACCCCACGAGAGGTCTGTCATGTCGTTAAATTTCGCGATTGAGGTTCTGTTTCCGTCGCCCGCTCCGTCATCGTTAATCTGAGCATCAAAGCCGATTACATCACCGTTCTGATGCTTTGATATGAACGAGATTGCCATTTCAACCAGATAACCGTTCTCCGTTATCTTTACAGCCGTCTTAAAGCGCTCAGCCGAGGCGTTTGTTCCGTAGCTTTGCACGTTCTCACAGCTTACTCTGAACTGGGCGTCATCCTCCTCATAATATGTTGTCTTTCCGTTATTCTCATCTACAAATGCCTCCACGCTGTCCTGCATATACGCATCGGCTGCTACAGCGCTTACTACAGGATCCTTTACGTTGACCAGCAAATAGAGATTATCCTCATCCCACATGGATTTAAAGGTGCCGCTTGCGCCCTGCCATGCCATCAGATAACGGCTGAGCTTATATTCGGGCACACTGTTCCATGCCTCGTCAATTTCACCGTCAATAATCGGCGTTCCGTATGCCGAGCCTGCCTTATTGGTTACATTCTTTGTAACCGGATGCTCCTCCAAATACTTATCCGGATCAAGAATAGCATAATATGCCTCCTTAGGCTGATAGTTCATATCAAATATCAGAGGATAGTCCTCCGCGCGCCAGCTTGTCGCGTCGTCAATACCCCAGAAAGTTACTCTTTCAATAACATCACTGTATTTTTTATATACCTGGAACAGCTCCGCATATTTCTGAGCCTGCTTTATAAATTCCGCTTCGGTAGGATAATCTCCCGACTGTAAACAGCCTACGTCAAGCTCTGATACAGAAATCTTAACACCCAGCGCCGCAAATTTCTGAATAGATTCCTCAACCGCCTTAATTGAAGTGTTTACGGTGTAGTGTCCCTGCATTCCGATGCCGTCGATCCGTATACCCTTCGACTGCAGATCCTTTACAAGCGTCACCACCGCGTCCGCCTTTTTTGCGTCGTCAAGATTGAAGTCGTTATAATAGAGCTTCGCCTCAGGAACAGCCTCCGCGGCATATTTAAACGCATACTCAATATAATCGTCTCCGATTGCCCTGCGCCACGGTGTGTCTCTCAATATACCGCTCACCGTGTTCGTGTCGGTGATATTGTCAATCGCCTCGTTTACAACGTCCCAGCTATAGCATTTGCCCTTGTAGTGCTCGCCTACTCCTTCTATGTACTGCTTCAGATTTGCAAGTCCCTCCTCGCGGCTCGAAACCTGAGTGAGCCATGACGGGGTCTGCTCATGCCATACAAAAACATGACCGTGCATCTGCAATCCATTGCCGAGTGTGGTATCCACAATTTTATCCGCCTTATTAAACGTAAATTTACCCGACTTAGCCTCCAGATAGTCAGGCTTCATGTCATTGCCGGCTGTTACGATATCAAAATGCTGATTTATCATCTGGGCTTCAAGACTGTCCTTTGTACCGCCCTCCGGTCCGCACGCCGTACCTATCAGGAAATAGTCCTTATAGACATCTTTAATCGGTGTGATTTCCGTATTGATCCACGGGTCAGCTTTAGCGGGGCGTGAGGACGAGCCTGCATTCTTTGTGGAATA
>JBJEFT010000375.1:0-5094 GCA_051874315.1 Candidatus Ornithomonoglobus sp. | reverse complement strand
GGAAATACTCTCACACTTATGGAAACAAAGCTTGTGTTGGAGGATAGCATTTCTATAGGCGGTAAAGCGCTTCGTGAAATCTATGAGGTAGTAAACCACAAAAAAGCCTATGGTTATGTGAAGAAGTGTATCGCTGAAAATAAACCGCTGACAGAAAATATAGTAAAGGATTTACACGCAATTCTGACAGAAAATATTATTGTTGGCGGTGTTTACCGTAATCAGGAGGTCAGAATCAGCGGAGCGGGCTTTACACCTCCTGCAGGGAATCAGATGTATATGCAGATCAAAGGCTTTTATGAGGATTTGGAACTCAAATCCGATCTTAATCCGATAGAGCTTGCGGCATGGACTCATGCCGAATTTGTAAGAATACATCCGTTTATAGACGGTAACGGTCGTACAGGCAGATTGCTTATGAATTATCAGCTGCTGTCACAAGGATTTTTGCCGGTTTCGATTGATAAAGATAATAGGCTTGATTATTACAATGCATTGGAGCAGTATGCGGTCAAAACCGATTTAGCGCCTTTTGCGGAGCTTGTTGCCGGTTTGGAAGAGCAACAGCTGGACGAATACTTAAATTTATTATAGCGAGGAGTAATAATATGTGTGTTGCGGCGCCGGGACTCGTAAAGTCCCTTGATAACAATATTGCGAAAATAGATTACAGCGGAAATATAGTTGAGGCGAATGCCGGACTTGTAAAGATAAAGCCGGGCGATTATGTTCTGGTTCATGCCGGACTTGTGATCCAGAAAATCAACGAGAGCGAGGCAAAGGAAATGACGGAGCTTTTCAATACCTTGGAGGAGCTTGGCAATGCCTGATATTAATGAAATCAAGGATTATCTGAAAAGCTATGACGGTGAAAAACGCGTTATAATGGAGGTCTGCGGAACTCATACCGCGTCAATTTCAGAAAACGGAATTGCAGATATGCTGTCGCCGCAGATAAGGCTCATATCCGGCCCCGGCTGCCCTGTATGCGTTACGGTAGCCTCGTATATTGACAGGCTTATAGAGCTTTCTATGGAGCCGGATACAACGGTTGTAACCTTCGGTGATATGCTGCGTGTGCGCGGTTCCGAGCGTTCTTTACGAGAGGCGACCGCGGAGGGCGCGTCGGTCAGAATGATATATTCGCCCTTTGAGATAATTAAAATGGCTCATGAGCAGCCGGATAAAAAATTCGTTTTTGCGGCGGTAGGCTTTGAAACAACAACTCCGGCATACGCTTTGATTGTCGAACAGCTCATTAAGGATAAAATAAAAAACATTCGTCTGCTGACCGCGCTTAAAACAATGCCGGAGGCAATAAGAACGGTATATAAAAGCGGCACGGAGATAACGGGCTTTCTTGCGCCGGGTCATGTGAGTGTAATAACAGGTCATGGCTTGTTTGAAAAGCTGTCACAGGAGCTGGGTGTACCGTTTGTTACAGCGGGCTTTAAGGGAGCGGAGCTGCTTGCGGCTATATATGCGTTAGTAAAGCTGTCGGGCGGCAGGTCGCTTAATCTGTATCCTTCGGTTGTCACCTATGAGGGAAACAAAACGGCGCAGGAGACGGTGAACAGATACTTTACTCCATGTGATGCGGCGTGGAGGGGAATGGGCATAATCAAAGGCTCAGGCATGAGACTGAGGGATGAATACAAGGAATTTGACGCGGGCAGGTTGGAGCTTACGGAGGATAAAATGTTTAACAGCGCTTGCAGCTGCGGTGATGTGATATGCGGCAGAAAATCGCCTGATGAATGTCCTATGTTCGGCAAGATCTGCACGCCGGATACGCCGCAGGGCGCATGTATGGTATCAACCGAAGGATCATGCTTTCATTATTACATAAACGGACGAAAGGGGTCGTTACATTGAAAATAACAATGGCTCACGGCAGCGGCGGAAAATCCACGTCAATGCTGATTGAGGAAATATTCCAAAAGGCAAACTCAAACCCCGTGCTTGATATGATGGAGGACAGCGCGGTTGTGGACGGCAGCGCAAAAATCGCGGTCACAACCGACAGCTTCGTTGTAACTCCGCTTAAATTCAGGGGTGGAGATATAGGAAGGCTTGCCGTATGCGGCACGGTAAACGATCTTCTTATGCGCGGCGCTGTTGCGAAATATATCACAAGCGCGTACATAATAGAAACGGGCGCCGATACCGAAACGCTGGAGGAAATCGCCAAGTCAATGGCTGAAACAGCAAAGGAAGCCGGAGTAGCAGTCATTGCCGGTGACACAAAGGTTATAGAAGGCAGCGGCGGAGTTTATATTAACACCACAGGAGTAGGCTTTATAAATGAAGGTACCGATATAAAAAGCTCCAACTGCCGTGCCGGTGATAAGCTTATTGTTTCGGGAAATCTTGGCGACCATCACGCCGCAATTTTAAGCGAAAGAATGGAAATTGAAAATGAAATAAAAAGCGACTGCGCGCCGCTTGGGTGTATGGTAAAAAATATGATGGATGCCGGCATTGAAATTCACGCTATGCGCGATATTACTCGAGGCGGTCTTGGAACAATTCTTAATGAATTTGCGTCAGCCTCGGGCTACGGCTTTGAAATTTACGAGGAAAAAATACCTGTTTCGCAGGCGGTCAAGGCGTTTGCAAAAATACTCGGACTCAATATAATGCACATGGGCAATGAGGGCAAGCTGGCGGCGGTGGTAAGCGAAGCGGACGCAGAACGCGCGCTTGAAATTATAAGAAACAGCCGCTATGGTGAAAACGCCGCCATTATCGGCGAAGTAACCGACGGCGGCGGTGTGGTTATGAATACGGTATTGGGCGGACGGCGCATAATAAGCGAGCTTTACGGCGAGGGGCTGCCGAGGATATGTTAATCCTCAATATCAATGCTGTCAACAAGAAATTCCTTGCCGGAAATTATCGTAAGCTTCTGGCTGCCGCAGTGCTCACAGCGAAAGCGGAACCGTATAAGACGGGTTTCCTTTCCGCAGTCGGAGCATTTCGCAACAGCCGGAACACTTTTAAATTCGAGCTTAGCGTGAGCGGCGATCGTACCGTCGCTCACAATATCAAAATACTCCTGTATATACTGAGGAATGCACCCGGTCATCTCGCCGAGTGTTATTTTTATGCAGTTGATTTTTTTTGCGCCCGCATTCTCTGCTGAGGACAGCGCGATATTTAATATACTCTGTGTGATTGACAGCTCATGCATTCAGCTTTTCCTCAATTCTCGCCGTCAGCCAGCCGATAAATTCCTCAAGACCGTCACCTGTTTTATTTGAAACACGGAATATATTAATATCGGGATTTATTTCCTTTGCATTGTCCCTAACGCGGTTTTCGTCAAAGTCAAAATAGGGGAGCATATCATATTTATTAAGTATCAGCGCGTCAGTTGTACGGAACATAAGCGGATATTTCTCGACCTTATCGTCACCCTCCGGAATACTGAGGAGAGCTATTCTGAAATCCTCTCCGATATTAAATTCCGCCGGACACACAAGATTGCCTATATTTTCAACGAAAATAACATCCAGAGCGTCAAGCTCAAATTCCGGCAGAAGGTTCTGAATCGACATTGCCTCGATATGACACGCTCCGTCTGTGTTGAGCTGAACAACAGGAACGCCGAGCAGCTTCATTCTTTCCGCGTCGATCTGACCGGCAATATCTCCCTCAATTACGCCGATTCTGAGCCTGTCCGACATCGCTTTTATAATTGAAGTAATAACCGAGGTTTTACCCGCGCCCGGCGAACCCATAACGTTTACAAGGCATACCTTTTTTTCGGCAAGCTCCTTTTTGATCTCGTCCGAGCAGTCCTCGTTCCATTCCATGATCTGATGTACAACCTTTATTTCCATGCTTATCGATCTCCGTTTCCTTAAATAATACAAACAAAAATCCGCACGGCTGCGCGGATTTTTGTTTGTATACAGTGTATAATTATCTCTTTGAGAACTGTGGTGCGCGACGAGCAGCCTTGAGACCGTACTTCTTTCTTTCCTTCATACGTGAGTCACGTGTGAGGAAGCCTGCTGCCTTAAGGTCTGCGCGATAAGCCTCTGTGTCAACCTCAAGAAGCGCTCTTGAGATACCGTGACGGATTGCGCCGGCCTGACCTGTGAAGCCGCCGCCCTCAACCTTAACGATCACATCAAACTTATCAAGTGTCTTTGTAAGTACCAGCGGCTGACGAACGATGAGCTTGAGTGTTTCAAGACCGAAATACTCGTCTATTGATCTGCCGTTGATTGTTATTTTACCGTTGCCCGGAACCAAGCGGACTCTTGCAACGGATGACTTTCTTCTACCTGTACCATAAAACTGTACGTTTGCCATTATTAAAATCCTCCTTATGTTGCTTATTTAATTTCCTGAGTCCATGCAACCGGCTTCTGAGCCTCGTGGTTGTGTTCAGCGTTAGCGTATACCTTTAATCTTGTGATAGCTTTTCTTCCGATCGAGTTGTTCGGAAGCATACCGTTTACAGCGTATATCATAGCCTGCTCCGGCTTTTCTGACATGAGCTTGTCATAGTGAATTTCCTTGATACCGCCTACCCAGCCTGTGTGGTAGTAACGAACCTTCTGGTTGAGCTTATTGCCTGTAAGAACTGCCTGTGCAGCGTTAATAACGATTACAAAATCACCGCAGTCAACATTCGGTGTGAATGTCGGAAGGTGCTTACCTCTTAAAATGCTTGCGGCTGTTGCAGCAACTCTGCCGAGCGGCTTACCTGCAGCGTCGATAACATACCATTTTCTATCAACGTCAGCCGGCTTCTGCAAATAACTTGAATTTGGCTTCATGTTATAATTCCTCCATTTAAAATTTAGTCATTTATTTAATCAACGAGGTTTATTTTACTATGTTTTTTTTGTTTTGTCAATACTTTTTTAAAAGAAATTTAAAAATTAAATATTTTTCTTTTAAAATCGTCGATTTTCTTTGATTATCTTTAAAATACTCATTTATTATTTTAAAAATTGCCTCTTGAAAATGGCTTAAAACCTTAAAGAAAACGGGAGTCTATGGAGACTCCCGCAGCAGTGTATTATATGCTTTTGACTAAGTTTTCTATAGTCAATGCAATGAAGAAAACTTAGTCAA
>JBJEFT010000374.1:0-5140 GCA_051874315.1 Candidatus Ornithomonoglobus sp. | reverse complement strand
AGAATAAAAGCGCGCGACAATGTGATAAACAGCTACATTACGGTTTGCGAGGAGCTGGCATTGGAGCAGGCAAAGGCGGCTCAGGCGGTTATAGATGCCGGCAATTCAAAGCCGCTCACGGGTATTCCTCTTTCAGTTAAGGATAATATCTGTACGAACGGCGTAAGAACTACCTGCGCGTCGCGTATGCTTGAGGACTTTGTTCCGGTTTATGATGCGACAGCTGTTGAAAAGCTCAGGGCTGAGAATTTCGTAATGCTCGGCAAAACAAACATGGACGAATTTGCAATGGGCGGCTCGTCACAGACCTCATACTTCGGCGGCCCAAAAAACCCGTATAACACCGACTGTGTAACCGGCGGCTCGTCCGGCGGCGCGGCAGCCTCGGTTGCGGCAGGATTCTGCGCCGCGGCGCTCGGCTCGGATACGGGCGGCTCGGTAAGACAGCCCTCCGCCTTCTGCGGTGTTACAGGCTTAAAGCCGACCTACGGCGCGGTATCTCGCTGGGGACTTATCGCGTTCGCATCATCGCTTGACCAGATAGGAGTCGTCGCAAACAGCGCGTTTGACACAGGCTATGTGCTTAATTCAATCTATGGCTATGACGAAAACGACGCCACATCATCGGCTAAGTCACAGGGCGGCTATACAGAGCTTGTCGGCTCGGATATATCAAAGCTTAAAATCGGTGTTCCAAAGGAATTTCTTGACGGTTCATCGGAGGAGGTTAAGGCTGCGGTGTTAAAGGCGGCTGATTTCTATAAATCGCTCGGCTGTGAGATAATAGAGTGCTCACTGCCGTCGCTTGAATACGCCGTTTCAGCTTACTACCTCATTTCCTCGGCGGAGGCTGCGGCAAACCTTTCACGCTTTGACGGAATAAAGTACGGCTACCGCTCGGGGCTGGGCGAGGACTACAACGACCTCATAAAAAATTCAAGACGCGAGGGCTTCGGCGACGAGGTTAAGAGAAGAATAATGCTGGGCAACTACGCGCTCTGCTCAGGCTACTATGACGCGTACTACAACAACGCGCGCCGCATAAGAACACAGATAAGGAAAGAATACGCGGCTATATTTGACAAGTGCGACGTGATTCTCACGCCGACAGCGCCGAGGGCGGCGTATAGAATCGGTGAGCAGGAGAACGATCCTGTTAAGATGTATCTTGCCGATATTTGCACCGTTACCGTAAATATCGCCGGACTTCCCGCAATATCAACCACCTGCGGCTATGCTGCTGACGGTTTGCCGATAGGCATGAGCCTTACGGGCAGAGCGTTTGACGAAAAGACAATTATCGCGGTTTGCGACCGCTTTGAAAAGGATTTTGAGAGAAAGGAGTGTGCGCAGCAATGAGATACCAGCCGGTCATGGGACTTGAAATTCACTGTGAGCTGCTCACAAATTCAAAGGTTTTCTGCACCTGTCAAAACGAATTCGGCGGCGGCGCGAACACAAGAGTATGTCCGCGCTGCTCGGGCATGCCGGGCACTCTCCCGCTCCTTAACAAGGGCGCGGTAAGGCTTGCGGCAAAGGCAGGCTTTGCGACAAACTGCACTGTAAACAACTACAGCGCATTTGACAGAAAGAACTACTTCTACCCCGACCTTCCTAAGGCATATCAGATCACGCAGTTTGAATCGCCGATATGCACGGACGGATATATTGATGTTGTCGGCGGCAAGAGAATAAGAATAAACAGAATACACATTGAGGAGGATGCCGGAAAGCTCGTGCATGATGATTACGAGGGCATCTCAATGGCGGACTATAACCGCTGCGGCGTTCCGCTTATCGAGATAGTTACGGAGCCGGATTTCAGAACCGTTGAGGAGGTTCAGGACTTCGTTGTTCAGATAGGACAGCGCTTAAAATATGCCGGAGTTTGCGACGCCAAGATGGAGCAGGGCTCGCTGAGAGTTGACGTAAACATTTCAATCATGCCCTACGGCTCGGAGGAATTCGGAACCCGCGCGGAGATCAAGAACCTTAACTCGGTTAAGTCAATAGGACGCGCGATTGAATATGAAATCCAGAGACAGTCCGAAATTCTCGACAAGGGCGGCAAGGTATTGCAGGAAACCCGCCGCTACAACGAGAACCATGACGATACAAAAGCGATGCGTTCAAAGGAGGAGGCGCACGATTACCGTTACTTCCCGGAGCCGGATATTCCCCCCGTTCTCTTTACGGACGAGGAAATTGACGCGATAAGGAAGGAGATGCCGGAGCTTCCCAACCAAAGATTTGAGCGCTACACAGAGCAGTATAAGCTGCCGGAGGAGGACGCAAGGCTTATAATCGCGCAGAAGGAGTTCTCGGACTTCTATGATGAAGCGGTTAAAATAACACCGGAATACAAGCTTATTTCAAACCTTATGCTTGGTGAGATAAGCCACCAGATAAACGAAACCGGCGCGGACATAACAGAGGTCAAATTCTCCCCCGTCGATGTGGCAAAGGTTGCCCGGATGGCGGCGGCAGGCATTGTTTCAAAGGGCTCGGCAAAGGATATAATCGCCATACTCTTTAACGAGGGCGGAAATCCCGAGCAGATAGCAAAGGATAAGGGCTTTATCATGGATAACGACGCATCGGGACTTGACGCGGTCATTGATGAGGTTCTCGCGGCAAACGCGGGCGCGGTTGAAAAATATAAGGCGGGCAACGCAAAGCTTTTCGGCTTCATCATGGGTCAGGCAATAAAGGCATGCGGCAGGAGCGCGAACCCGGGCCTGATAAAGAAAACACTTACGGAAAAGTTAAAATAAAGGCTCCCTCACAGTGGGAGCTGTCACACGAGATGTGACCGAGAGGTTATAAAGAAAGGAAACAAAATTATGCAGCAGATAGACGGACAGTCACTCGTAAGCGAGCTGACGCTTGAGGACTTAAAAAAAGCTGTAGGCAGCGATATTACATTCTGCGCATGTGTTCACAAGCTGCGCAAGATGTCGGCATTCGCTTTCGTAATCGTAAGAACGGGCAGATACCTGCTCCAATCGGTATATGAGCCGGAGCTGTGCAGGGCAGAGCTTAAAGAGCTTTGCGAGGGCGCATACATTGAGCTTACAGGAAGCGTTAAGGAAGAAAAGCGCGCAAATTATGGATACGAAATAACATTAAAGGATTTTAAGGTATTGTCAAGACCGGCAGCGGAGTATCCGCTCCACGTTTCAGACAGAGTTCTCGGCTGCGCGCTTGACACAAATCTTTCAAACCGTTCTGTTGCTCTCCGCCACCCCCACGAAAGAGCGGTTTTCAAGATTGCGGAGGGTGTTGTTTCAGGCTTCAGAGATTTCATGCTCTCACAGAACTTCACGGAAATTCATTCACCTAAAATCTGCGCTGCTTCAGCAGAGGGCGGCGCAAATATATTCAAGCTGAAATATTTCGGCGAGGATGCGGTTCTTGCTCAGAGTCCGCAGTTCTACAAGCAGACCTGTGTCGCATTCTTTGACAGAGTGTTTGAGATCGCTCCGGTATACAGAGCTGAAAAGCACAACAGCGCAAGACACTTAAACGAATATATCGGTCTTGACTTTGAAATGGGCTTCATTAAGGATATGACCGACGTTATGCAGATGGAAACGGCAATGCTGCGCCATGTCGTTAAACACCTTGAAGAAAACTATCAGACAGAGCTTGAGATGCTCGGCGCAAGGCTTCCGCAAATTAAGGACATTCCGGCGGTAACCTTCTTTGAGGCGCTTGACATTTTAGGCAAATCAAGGAATCAGTTCGACCTTGACCCCACAGATGAGGTAAAGCTCTGCGAATACGCAAAGGAAAAGTATGACAGCGAATTTATATTTGTAACAAAGTTCCCGGGACTGAAGCGTCCGTTCTACGCTATGGACAGCCAAGACGACCCGAAGCTTGCCGAAAGCTTTGACCTTCTTTTCCGCGGTCTTGAAATAACAACCGGCGGTCAGAGAATACACGATTATGACGAGCAGGTTGCAAAGCTTGCGCGCTACAACATTCAGCCTGAGGAGCTTGAAAGCTATCTTTCTATCCATAAGTACGGAATGCCGCCCCACGGCGGTCTGGGTATAGGTCTTGAAAGACTTGTTATGAAGCTTTTGGGGCTTGACAATATCCGTCAGGCATCCCTCTTCCCGCGCGATATGCATCATCTTGATCCGTAATTTAAAATGGGTGTCACAATGCCGCAATAGCATTGACACCCATTTTGTTTTTATATTTGAATTTATCTTAAAATCAGATATACCGTATACACGATATAAATACAGAACAGCGAAATACCCTCCCAGCGCGCAAACCTTCTGCCGGTTATGCAGTAGAAGAAGCCGAGAGCGTTGACTCCGAGCATCACAAACGCGTCGATCAGCGCCTCCGGCACAACGCCTATAGGGTTCGCCGCCGAGGAAAGACCCATAACGAACGCAAGATTAAATATCGACGAGCCGACAACGTTGCCTATCGCAATGCCGCTCTCGCCCTTGCGCGCCGCGATGACAGAGGTTACAAGCTCCGGCAGCGATGTGCCTATCGCGACTATCGTCACACCGACAAGTGTTTCTGACATTCCGAAGGTCAGCGCTATCTTCTGGGCGCTGTTTACAACGAGCTGACCGCCGACAATAACAGCGGCAAGACCGATAATTATAAATAATACGCTTTTAAGCGGAGACATAGGCTTTTCATCCTCCTCCGCCGTTTCGCGGTTTTTGATTGCGCTGTATACAAGAAAACCGATATAGCATACAAATATAACAAGCATGATTATGCCGTCAAGCCTTGACACCGTACCGTCTATGCACATAACGATCGAAACAAGCATTATGCCAAGGCACACCGGGAAGTCGCGCTTAAGCACGACCTTGTCCACCATAAACGGTGTTATCGCCGCGCTGAGACCCGCTACAACAAGCATATTGAACGAGTTTGAGCCGACAAGATTTGAAATGGCGATCTCGTTGCTGCCGCGGAAGCCCGCCGTGATGCTTACCGCGGCCTCCGGGGCGCTTGTACCCATTGAAACGATCGTAAGTCCGACAATTACCGCCGGAACACCGAGCAGCTTTGCCACAGACGATGAGCCGTCAACAAACACGTCCGAGCCTTTAACAAGCAGGACAAAGCCGATCAAAAGTAAAATAACTGTTAATAC
>JBJEFT010000373.1:0-5167 GCA_051874315.1 Candidatus Ornithomonoglobus sp. | reverse complement strand
GGTGGTGTTTCTTCTCACCTTTAACATTATAGGCGCATGGCTTCAGGGACTTCTGGAATCGGGAATTGATTATGTAACAGGACTTGCCGACGCGGCGCTCTGTGCAATGAACATAAACGCCACCCTCCATTCTCTTGTCATTGACGGAATATTTAACGGAGTCGGAAGTGTGCTGAGCTTTGTACCCATTATTATTACGCTTTTCTTCTTCCTGTCGCTCTTAGAGGACAGCGGATATATGGCGCGCGTCGCGTTTATCATGGATAAGCTGCTGCGCAGGATAGGACTTTCCGGGCGCAGCATTGTTCCGATGCTCATAGGCTTCGGCTGTACCGTCCCCGCAGTTATGGCAAGCCGTACCCTGCCATCGGAGCGAGACCGTAAAATGACGATAATGCTAACACCGTTCATGAGCTGTACAGCAAAGCTGCCTGTATACGCGTTCTTCACGTCTGCATTCTTTCCCTGTCACGGAGGGCTTATTATGATTGCGCTGTATTTAACCGGAATGCTCACCGGAATCATTGTCGCGCTGATTGCAAAAAACACAGGCTTCAAAGGAGAGGCGGTTCCGTTTGTTATGGAGCTGCCCAACTACCGTATGCCGGGAGCTAAGAATGTTCTGCATCTGCTTTGGGATAAGGCAAAGGACTTTCTGCAAAGAGCCTTTACGGTAATATTCCTTGCGACTATTGCGGTATGGTTCTTACAGACCTTTGATTATCATCTCAATGTTGTTGATAATTCACAGGACGGCATACTTGCCTCAATAGCCGGGGTGATCTCTCCGATATTCAGACCTCTCGGCTTCGGAGACTGGAGAATCTCAACCTCTCTCATTGCGGGCTTTATTGCAAAGGAAAGCGTTGTGTCAACACTCTCTGTCCTGTTCGGAAGCACTGAATCGCTGCTTGCGGCAATCTCTCCGATATCAGCAGCGGCGCTTCTGGTATTCTGTCTCCTTTACACGCCGTGTGTGGCGGCAATCGCCGCAATAAATCGTGAAATCGGTGGAAGGGGCGCAGTATTTGTTGTAGTCGCTCAGTGCGCAATAGCATGGATATGCGCGTTAATTGTAAGAAGTATCTGTATTTTAATAAAAATTCTATAAAAAAATCCAAATTATCGGTTGAATTTCTGGCAAAAATGTTATATAATATATAGTAACAAATTTTATATACGGAGGTTGATTTTCATGGGTTATATGGAAAGCTACGAAAAATGGCTCGCGTCTGATGCTCTCAGCGCGGCTGAAAAAGACGAGCTTAAGGAAGTTGCAAAGGATGCAAAGGAGCTTGAGGATCGTTTTTACCGTGGTCTTGAATTCGGTACTGCCGGAATGAGAGGCGTTCTCGGTATGGGCACAAACAGAATAAATATTTATAATGTAAGACAGGCAAGCTACGGTGTCGCGGCTTACGTTAAAAAGGAAGGCGCCGAGGCTATGAAGAAGGGCGTTCTCATAAGCTATGATACGCGTATCATGTCAAGAGAATTTGCCGAGGAAACAGCTAAGGTCCTTGCCAAGGAAGGAATTAAGGTTTATCTTTTTGATACCGTACATTCGGTGCCGGAATGCTCATTCGGAATCAGAGAGCTGGGCTGCGCGGCAGGCGTTATGATCACAGCTTCACATAACCCGAAGGAATATAACGGCTACAAGGTATACGGACCGGATGGCGGTCAGCTTCCGCCGGATGCTGTTCAGACAGTTATCGACGCTATGGATTCGATCGACATATTCGCTGTTGAGTATGCAGACCTTGACGAGGCGATCAAGTCGGGAGCGGTTGAAATTGTAGGTCCTGAGCTTAACGAAAAGTTCTTACAGATCGTTCAGACACAGCAGTGCAATCCTGATGCCGTTAAGGCTGTTGCGGATACCTTCAAGCTTATCTACACACCGTTCCACGGCACAGGCTCACGTCCTGTTAAGGAAATCTTAAAGAGAATCGGCTTTAAGAACGTGCTTGTTGTCAAGGAGCAGGATACACCCGACGGTAACTTCCCGACGGTTAAGTCACCGAACCCGGAGAACAAGGAAGGCTTCACTATCGCTATCAAGATGGCAAAAGAAAATGACGTTGACGTTATCTTCGGAACAGACCCCGACTGCGACCGTGTAGGTATTGTTGTACGCGACGCCGAGGGCGAATACAGAACACTCACAGGCAACCAGACAGGCGCGCTGCTTGTTGATTACATTCTCCGCTCGAAGCAGGAGCAGGGCACTCTCCCGTCAAACGGTATAGTTATAAAGACTATCGTTACAACAGAGCTTGCCGCTGCGATCGCTAAGTCATACGGCGCAGAGTGCATGAGCGTTCTTACAGGCTTCAAGTACATTGGCGAGAAGATGACAGACTTCGGTATCAAGAAGAACTATACATATCTTATCGGCTTTGAGGAAAGCTACGGCTACCTCGTAGGCAACCATGCGCGTGATAAGGACGGCGTTGTGGCTTCAATGCTCATCGCTGAAATGGCGGCATACTACAAGACAAAGGGCAAGTCACTCTATGAGGCGCTCCAGGACATCTACGCAAAGCACGGTACATATGTTGAAAAGACCATGTCATACACAATGCCGGGCAAGGACGGTATGGAGAAGATGGCTGGAATCCTTTCGGGACTCCGTGAGAATCCGCCGACAGTTGTCAACGGCATGAAGGTTGTAAAGACCACAGACTATAAGGAGTCAACGGTTATTCTTCCGGACAACACAGAGCTTCCGAAGGCTAACGTTCTCCGTTATGATCTTGAGGACGGCAAGACCTACTTTATCGTTCGTCCGTCAGGCACAGAGCCGAAGATCAAGCTTTATCTCGGAACAAACGCTGATACTGTTGACGAGGCAAACGCGCTTATAGAAGCGATTATCGCAGACTGTGAGAAGCAGTTCAATCTTGTTTAAATTAACAAAGGCATTTTAAAACCCCCTCCGTGAGCATCATAACGCTCACGGAGGGGGTTATTTTTATAATTATTAAATTCAGAACAAGCCCAGTCCGCCGTAATTTACGATAAGAGCCGCAAATACGATTGAAACCATTGATAAGAGCTTGATAAGAATGTTTACCGACGGACCCGATGTATCCTTGAACGGGTCACCTACAGTATCACCTACTACGGCAGCCTTGTGGTTCTCCGAACCCTTGCCGTTGTAGTTACCTGCCTCGATATACTTCTTTGCGTTGTCCCATGCGCCGCCGGAGTTCGCCATCATAATAGCAAGAACAAAGCCGGATACAAGGGCACCCGCAAGCATTCCTACAACGCCGTTTACGCCGAGTATAAGACCGACAACGATCGGCGCTACAATACCGAGAGCAGCCGGAAGGATCATTTCACGAAGCGATGATTTTGTACAGATGTCTATACATGTCTCATAATCAGCCTCAGCCTTGCCTTCCATAAGACCCTTGATCTCTCTGAACTGACGTCTTACCTCAACAACTATCTTCTGAGCTGCGCGTCCTACAGCCTTCATTGTCATAGCCGAGAACAGGAACGGAAGCATTGCGCCTACAAACAAACCGATCAATACTGCCGGATTTGTGATAGTAAGATCGAGAATATCAGCATTTATGCCTGATACCTTGTCTGTGTATGATACGATAAGCGCGAGAGCCGTAAGAGCGGCTGAACCGATAGCAAAGCCCTTGCCTGTAGCGGCTGTTGTGTTACCGAGTGAATCGAGAGCGTCTGTACGGTTACGAACCTCACTCTCAAGACCTGACATTTCCGCAATACCACCGGCATTGTCCGCAACCGGACCGTAAGCGTCTGTTGCAAGAGTGATACCGAGTGTTGAAAGCATACCTACAGCCGAAAGACCTATACCGTACAAGCCCTGCGCGAAGCTTGACGCGCCGCCCGCCACAAAGTAGCTGACGATAACCGAAATACCGATGATAATTACCGGAATGGCTGTTGACTGCATACCAAGAGCGATACCGTCAATTATAATTGTAGCCGAGCCTGTCTCGGATGAGCCTGCAAGCTTCTTTGTAGGCTTATATGAATCTGATGTATAATACTCTGTAAAGAAGCCTATCAGTACGCCTGCGAGAAGTCCCGAAAGCACAGCTCCGAATACGCTTGCCCTGTCCGGAAGAAGAACCATGATAAGTATAAAGCTTATTATTGCCGAAAGAACAGCAGCTATATATGTACCGGTTCTGAGTGAACCGAGAAGCATCTTCTGAGTAGCGCCCTCCTTTGTTTTAACAAAGAATGAGCCGATAATTGACGCGATTATACCGATCGCAGCGATCGCCATCGGGAGAATAACGCCCGGAACACCTATACCTGCCGCCGTCGCAAGAGCGCCGCAGGAAATGATCGAGCCTACATATGACTCATAAAGGTCAGCGCCCATACCCGCAACGTCACCAACGTTATCGCCTACATTATCCGCGATACATGCCGGGTTTCTCGGGTCGTCCTCAGGGATGCCCGCTTCAACCTTACCAACAAGGTCAGCGCCTACATCCGCCGCCTTCGTAAAGATACCGCCGCCGACTCTTGCAAAAAGAGCCATTGAGCTTGCGCCCATACCAAAGGTAAGCATAGCTGCCATTGTTGAGTTGATGTCCTCACCGAATACAAAGCGGAGAAGGATGAACCATACGCTGATATCGAGAAGTCCGAGACCAACCACAGTCATGCCCATTACCGTACCTGATGAGAACGCGATTTTGAGTCCTCTGTTAAGACCCTCTCTCGCGCCGTTAGCAGTACGTGTGTTGGCATATGTAGCGATCTTCATGCCGATAAATCCCGAAAGTCCCGAGAAAAAGCCTCCCGAGAGGAACGCGAACGGAACATACCAGGTCAGAAGTCCTGCCGCTGCCAGAATAACAAGAATGACCTCCATTACGATGAAGAAAATTCCCACTGTTTTGTACTGACGCTTGAGATACGCCATTGCGCCTCTGCGGATTTTCTGTGAAATCGCCGACATTGCCTTTGTACCCTCCGGGGCTTTCTTTACACTAAAGAACTTATATGCCGCGAAGATAATAGCAATTACAGCGCACGCAAGAACCGCGAACGGTGCAATACTATAAATTTTTTCCATGTTTCCCATAAAAAAAAATCCTCCTTAATATATATTTACATAATATATTTTATTGCAAATAGTTGTCTCTTGTAATACTTGTTT
>JBJEFT010000372.1:0-5176 GCA_051874315.1 Candidatus Ornithomonoglobus sp. | reverse complement strand
CGACTGTGTGGCAAACGTTTCTCATTAGCTGAGAACCCCGCTTACGGTTATAAAATCCTACGCGGATATTCTTACCGATACCCCGGACGCAAAGCCGGAGGTGCGCACACGCTTCCTTGATACCATATCATCGGAAACAGACAGAATGACAAAGATAATATCCGATCTTCTCACGCTGTCAAAGCTTGACGAAAACGCAAATTACACAAGACCCGCTGATGATATTGATATACGCGCAATGCTTGAAGGACTTGTTGAGAGGCTTTCTCTTACGGCAAAGAAGAAAAACCAGTCTCTCACCTATACGCCGATAAATGACGTTCCCAAAATCATCGGAGACCGCGACGGTCTTGAAAGAGCGGTTTCAAACATTATCACAAACGCGCTCAAATACACACCGTCCGGGGGTGAAATTCATATATTCTCAAGCAATGTATATAATGATATTCTCATAAAAGTATCCGACAACGGCATAGGGATCCCCAAGGAGCAGCTCCCGCATATCTTTGACCGCTTCTACCGGGTCGACAAGGCTCGCTCCCGCGACAAGGGCGGCACAGGTCTCGGTCTTGCGATCGCAAAGGAAACGATAGAATCTGCCTTCCACGGTAAAATCACAATAACAAGCGATCTTAACAAGGGTACGGATGTTACCATAAGTATTCCTGCTCCGAAAAAATAAATATCATGCGGCGGCCGTTCAGACCGCCGTTTTTTTGCGCGACAGGCTGAACAGATTAATAAGCATACCAACAAAAAAAGCGACGTCCGTGCCTATAATAGTACCGTAAATATTAAATTCCGGTTGGGATGCTAAGAAAGCCGAAAACGCAAGCTTTATAAACGCTGCGGCGATTGACGCGGCAAATGCGCGCCAGATACAGCCCATAGACTGCAAAATAGCGCCGGAAATCTGCATAACGCATATAAACAGCACTGACGGCGCCGCCATTCTGAGCATCGGAGCGCTGTAGGCGTTACGGAACAGGATATGAAGAATAAGCTCCCCGAACGCGCACAGACCTATGACCGATGCCGCTCCGGCAGCCGCTGCAAATCCGATCGCGCGTCTTGTAACGGAGCGTATTCTTTCCTCATTCCCCACCGCCGCCGCGCCGGAGATAATGGGAATAACGCTTACTCCCAAGGTAGCAAGGAAGCCTGAGGGCAGATTAAGCACGGTCATCGCATAGCCGGTATATGCGCCGTAGACAAACCGCGCGTCATCCGCGGACAATCCGGCGCGCAAAAGACTTGCGCGTATAACGGACGTATCACAGGCGGAAATTACCGAACCGGCAACAGACATAAAAAGCATCGGCAGAGCAATATCCGTAAGCTCCTTTAATATTTCGCGGCGGTTCCCCACGGTGCGTCTTACCTTTCTTACCGACAGCAGATACCAGACTGCAAGCATCAGCGTTGCCGCCGCCTCGCCTATTGTAACGCCCGCCGCCGCGCCCGCCGCTGCGTATTCGGTTCCAAGACACAGCAGCACAACAGCCAGCGCATATCCCGCGCCCAGCTTTATAAACGATTCTATCACCTGAGAAACCGCCGTCGGGACCATATCGGATCTCCCCTGAAAGCCGCTCTTTACCGCGGTGCCGCAGGCTACAAGAAATATTGACGGAGCAATGGCTCTTATCGCCCACCCCGCCTGCTCCTCCTTCATGGCAAGAGCAAAGAAATCCGCGCCTATCCAGAGAACCGCGCTGCCTATAAGTCCTATAGCGGCAAGTATAACGGTAGAAATGAATACAATTTCCCTTGCCCGTCCCGGGTCATTTCTTGCGTGAGCCGCCGCTGTAAGCTTCTGTACCGCAAACGGAGTTCCGGCCACAACAAACGACAAAAACATTATATACACGCTGAACGCGGTGTTATAAACCGCCATTCCCTCCTCATGTATTATATATGTAAGCGGAATTTTCAGAACCGCGCCCAGAACCTTCGATATTATATTTGCAATCATAAGGACTACAGCGCCGGATAAAAAAGAATTTTTCAAAATAAATCACCACCGAATATCTTGTATTACATTAATATTTGTGGTATAATTCAAATATACGACTTAATTTTTGAAAGGAAACATGATACATAATGAATATAAGAAAAATGCGAAGCGTCCGCGGAGAAATCACGGTTCCGGGCGACAAATCCATCTCACACCGCGCCGTTATGCTCGGCTCGCTTGCCGACGGCACAACACATATAAGCGGATTTTTAAAGGGCGCCGACTGCCTCTCAACAATAGACTGCTTCCGCGCAATGGGAATAAGGATCGATATTGACGGCGACAATATCACGGTTTACGGCAAGGGCCTGCGCGGTCTTGCAAAGCCTGAAAAAATGCTCTATACCGGCAACAGCGGCACAACGACAAGACTTCTCTGCGGAATACTTGCGGGACAGCCGTTTGATACCGATATAACAGGCGACGCGTCAATCTGCAGGCGTCCTATGGGCAGGGTCACAAAGCCGCTGTCACTTATGGGCGCGGATATTGAAAACGAATACTGTCCGCTGCATATCCGCGGCGCAAGACTTCACGGTATGGAATATAACATGACGGTTGCCTCGGCGCAGGTAAAGACCGCGTTAATTCTCGCGGGACTGTACGCCCAAGGAGATACGATAATCCACGAAATAGAAAAATCCCGTGACCACACAGAGCTTATGCTCTCCGCAATGGGCGCAAATATTGAGGTGGACGGACTTACAATTAAGGTGGGCAGAACCGATTCACTGAAGGCGCAGGACGTGCTTGTTCCGGGAGATATATCCTCCGCCGCGTTCTTCATAGTTCTCGGCGCGATCATGCCGGATTCCGAAATAACAATAAAAAATGTCGGCGTTAATCCGACAAGAACGGGTATTATAGACGTTATGAAGGCAATGGGCGCGGATATGGAGCTTATAAACGAGCGCACCGCCGCGGGCGAGCCTGTAGCGGATATTGTGATCCGCAGCTCAGAGCTTCACGGCACGGAGATCGGCGGCGCCATTATCCCGCGTCTTATCGACGAGCTGCCGGTTATCGCCGCAGCCGCGGTATTTGCAGGCGGAAAGACCGTTATCCGCGACGCGCAGGAGCTGAAGGTCAAGGAAACAAACCGCATAAGAGCCGTTGTTGACGAGTTTAAAAAATGCGGCGTAGACATAGAGGAAACCGAGGACGGCATGATCATAACAGGCGGCAGACCGATACACGGCGCTGATTTTGCGACCTATGGCGACCACCGCATGGCAATGAGCCTTGCGATCCTCGCCCAGCTTGCACAGGGCGAATCAACGCTTGATAACAGCGAATGCGTTGACGTAAGCTATCCGGGATTCTTTGATGATTTTTATGGTCTGGCAAAATAAATACATCGACAGGACCGGTCCGAATTGGATCGGTCCTGTTTTTTAGATATAGTCGATTTTCTAAATCAAGTGTCGAAAAATAACATTCTTACGAATGCTATTAAACAATATGCTGTTGAATCCATTGGAGTATATGTGTGTCATTTTTTATACCGGAGGCTACTGATAATATCAAGTTGATTAATTCATCATCTGTATACTCCAGTTCAATATTATTGATGGCAAGAAAAACAAGCATAGCATGAGTACCTATGCGCTTATTTCCATCAACAAAAGGATGATTCCTTACAAGTCCGAAACACAGGCGAGCCGCTTTATCCAATAGTGTCGGATATAACTCTTTACCACCGTAAGTCTGAAAAGGAGTATTAATAGCTGAATCAAGAAGTGCAGCATCCCGAACAGAATCAGAGCCGCCAAAGGAATCGATCAATTGACTGTGAAGCAGAAGTACCTGCTGTTTAGTGAGAATTTTCATTTTGCCAATTCCTCATAAACGGCTTTATTTCGAGCCATTAATCTTTTTGATACGGTCATGACATCATCTGTTGCAGCTGATATCTGCTCATCTGCCTGATTAAATTCAACAATCAGGTAGCGCGGCGAGTTGTTCTTGAGAATAACAGCAGAACCGTATTGGTCAACAAGTCTTGCAACCTTAGAAAAGTTCTGGTTAGCTTCGGAAATAGAAACCATAGTATTTGTATTTATATTCACGTTACACACCTCCATTCATTCGATATATTTATTATACTATTATTTTAGGATAAAGTCAACCTAAAATTTATTGAAGAAAAGATAGAAGTTGAGCAGCTGAAAAACCTTTAAACTTGGACAAATACATCGACAGGACCGGTTCGGATTGGATCGGTCCTTTTGTGTTCGCTTCTGCATGTTAGGACATCCTAAAAAAGCAACAAATACAACTAATTATTTGTCATAATAAATTTATTTTCTTGCCTTTTCTTCAAAAATATGTTATTATAATATCGTATAATATTATGCGCAGAGTAAGCGTAAAGGATCATTTAATTAATTTCCGGCTGGCTGCGGAAACCTGCGTCCGCAGACATTACCGGAAGTTACTTTCTCACTCCCCGCGCTGCTCCGTGTATAACATTTTTCTAAGAAAGAAAGAGAGGAGAATTTTTATGAAATTCAAAAAAATGCTGTCGCTCCTGACGGCGGCGGCAATGAGCGTTTCGTGCTTTGCGGGGCTCAGCATAAGCGCCGGTGCGGCGGCTGCATCAGAATATATACCCGGTACAACAGATAGTGCCGGAACAGTATATAGTGCCGGTGATACAATTCTGGACGACGATAATATTACTATTACGGTTACTGCAGCTGTAACGGTAAGCTCAACATCGGACAGTAATTTCCTGCCTGCAACATATCCATACAATCTTCCGTTCAGAAATGACACAGCCAATTATACTGATATATTGGTCACCCCTAAGGTCGGTGGCACATTTACCGCAACGGTAGGCATCAACAACGATAAATCGATGTATATCAAGGAAAACAGTACCAGCGGCACAGAAATTGCTAAAGAAACACCTACAGTAAAAGGACCAAATACAATAAGCGCCGATCTTGAGGCCGGGAAAACTTATATAGTTTATGCAGCGGGTACAGGCGCAGCTTTGCTTAAGGTTAACTTTAAGCCGGAAGAAGCATCGGAAACGAAATATACAACAATATACCAGTTCGGTGAGTCAAACGGTGCTGAAACAATAAACATCGGAGAAGGCTCAACAGGCTCTGTGAAGCCTACCACAGCAGATGCCGCTGCAAATGCACCTGA
>JBJEFT010000371.1:0-5238 GCA_051874315.1 Candidatus Ornithomonoglobus sp. | reverse complement strand
GCAAAGAACCTTAAGGACAGCGGCGTTAACGTAATCGTTGGTCTCCGTCCAGGTTCAAAGAGCGCGGCAAAGGCTGAGGCATACGGCATTCCGGTATATGATACAGCAGAGGCAGCTAAGAAGGCTGACATCATTATGATACTTACACCTGATGAGAAGCAGGCAGATATTTATAAGAACTCAATCGAGCCGAACCTCGAAGAGGGCAATATGCTCATGTTTGCGCACGGCTTTAACATTCACTTCAAGCAGATCGTTCCGCCGGCAGGCGTTGACGTAACAATGATCGCTCCGAAGGGACCGGGTCACACAGTACGTTCAGAGTATGAAGAGGGCAAGGGTGTTCCGTGTCTTGTAGCTGTAGAGCAGGACGCTACAGGCAAGGCGCTTGATATGGCTCTCGCTTACGGCGCAGGTATCGGCGGCGCAAGAGCGGCTATTCTTGAAACAACCTTCCAGTGCGAGACAGAGACAGACCTCTTCGGTGAGCAGGCAGTTCTCTGCGGCGGCGTAACAGCTTTGATGCAGGCAGGCTTTGAGACACTTGTTGAGGCAGGCTATGACCCGAGAAACGCATACTTCGAGTGTATCCATGAGATGAAGCTTATCGTTGATCTTATCTATGCAGGCGGCTTTAGCAAGATGAGATATTCAATCTCAGACACAGCTGAGTTCGGTGACTACGAGACAGGTAAGAGACTTGTAACAGAGGATACAAAGAAGGAAATGAAGAAGGTTCTTGAGGAGATCCAGGACGGTACATTCGCATCAAAGTGGATCGCAGAGAACAAGAACGGCAGAGCGCACTTCATCGCTACAAGAAACCTCAAGGCTGAGCATCAGCTTGAAAAGGTAGGCGGCGAGATCAGAAAGTTCTACGCATGGAGCAAGGAAGATAAGTATGCTGAATAATTTTTATGTAAATTATATAAAGAGACGGTTGAAAAATCGTCTCTTTTTTCTGAAAAAATACTTGACAAACAATAAAACATATGCTATAATTATGCACGAAAAACAAGCAGAAGTATTCGTTCTCACCGTACGGCGCAGGCTTTGCGGTAAATATCGGCACAGTATAAGGGAAATTTGTGCGGATTGTGATCGGATGCGTATGCGTCCGTTTTTTTAATGGTTTTGGATAATGATTTTAAGGAGGGGTTTACCATTAGTAAGAATGAATTACAGGTCAACGAAATGATTCGTGACAATGAGCTTCGTGTTGTATCCGCAGACGGAGAGCAGCTCGGCGTTATGGACGCGAGAGCAGCGCAGAGACTTGCAAACGAAAGAGGACTCGATCTTGTTAAGATCGCGCCGAATGCAAAGCCGCCGGTCTGCAAGATAATGGACTTCGGTAAGTATAAGTTCGAGCTTGCAAAGCGCGAGAAGGAGAACAGAAAAAATCAGAAGGTCGTAAACATAAAGGAAGTTCAGCTTTCACCGTCAATTGACACAAACGACTTCAATACCAAAGCTAAGCAGGCAATGAAGTTTTTGAAGTCAGGTGATAAGGTGCGTGTAAAGGTACGTTTCAGAGGTCGTGAGCTGAGTCATTCGGAAATCGGACTGACCCTGTTAGATCGCTTCGCGGAAGCGGTAAAGGAATTCGGAACCGTTGAAAAACCGGCAAAGCTTGAGGGCAGAAACATGCTGATGTTCCTTGCCCCGGCAGCACAGTAATTTAGAAAAGGAGTGTAAGACCATGGCTAAGACCAAGATAAAGACACATAGAGGTGCCGCTAAGAGATTTAACCTCACAAAGAACGGTAAGGTTAAAATGAACAGATCTTTCAGAAGACATATCCTGAATAAGAAAACTACAAAGAGAAAGAGACACTTGAGAAAGCAGGCATATTGCTCAAAGGCAAATGCAGCAGTAATCAAGAAGCTCATCCCTTACAAATAATTCGGAAAGAGAGGATAATGAACAATGGCAAGAGTTACAGGTGGTATCGCTACAAAGAGACATCATAAGAAGATATTAAAGCAGGCTAAGGGTTACTACGGCGCATTAAGCAAGCAGTATCGTTCAGCTAACCAGGCTGTTATGCGCGCAATGGCTAACGCTTACATCGGCAGAAAGCATAAGAAGAGAGATTTCAGAAGACTCTGGATCGCAAGAATCAGCGCTGCAACAAAGATGAACGGAATGAACTATTCAACCTTTATGGACGGTCTTAAGAAGGCCGGCATCAACATGAACAGAAAGGTTCTTTCAGAGATCGCAATCGCAGATCCGGCTGCGTTCACAAAGCTCGTTGAGGCTGCAAAGGCTGCAAGAAACTAATTTGTATTTGAATAAAAAGACGAGGGGCGGTTCTGCTGTGCAAAAGACTGTACAGCAGAACCGTCCCTTGCTTTTTAAGTTCATAAAACTACCTGTTGCAAAAAGGAAGAAACGGTGGTATAATGTAAAGCAGTAATACAAATGAAAAGAGGAAAATAAAAATGGAGCTATTCGTTTTTAATGATATAGAAAAGGATGAAACGGTCCGGGCAATTCTTGAAAAGGACAATCTGCCGCTTCTGAGAGGAATTGTCAGATTCGCGGAAACTGAGGGAGTCACCGATGACAGCATAAAGGAATATGTGGCGGCAAAGCTTGCAAATGACGATAATGTTCTTTCGGCGCTTGTCAAGGCGGGAAAGAAGATAGGCAGCGATTTGTACAGGCTTGCAATGCTCGATATAGATGTTATATATAGACGTCTGTTCTCAAAAGCAGCGATAAAGTACACGCCGTCAGGCAACGATACCGGATTTTATGAGGGATACATAGACTCAATAAAGGCTATAACCGCGTCAAAGAACGCGGAGGAGCTGCTCGGCGGGATTGTCGGTCATTACCGTACGCTGGGCTGCGGTCTGCTTGCAAAATATATCGCATTCCGTTTTGACGGGACCGATTTAACCGGTATACCGGATTCGGATAAGGCAACCTTTGATGAGCTTGTAGGAATGGATCACCAGAAAAAGGTGCTTATTGATAATACACAGGCATTTGTGGAGGGGAAGTTTGCAAATAATGTACTCCTTTTCGGCGACAGAGGAACCGGTAAATCAACATCAGTCAAGGCGCTGCTTAATATGTTTGCGCCGCAGGGACTGAGGGTAGTTGAACTGCCCAAGAGCGCGATTACAAAAATTCCTGAGCTTACAAAGGAGCTTGAGGCTTCGCCGCATAAATACATATTATTCCTCGATGACCTTACGTTTGAAAAGCATGAGACAGAGTACCGCGCATTGAAGATTGCAATGGAGGGTCAGCTTCAGGCGAACGCGGGCAATGTTTTGGTATATGCGACCTCAAACAGGAGACATCTTATAAGAGAAACATGGGCGGATCGTCAGGGTGACGAGGTACATGTAAACGATAATAAGCAGGAGATGCTTTCGCTTTCGGAACGCTTCGGCATAAGTCTGTTCTTCCCATCGCCGGACGCAAAGGAATACAAGAATATCGTAAGAGTGCTTCTTGAACGCAGGGGGATAGAAATGACAGATGAAATTGAAAAGGAGGCTGTACGCTGGCAGATGCGCTACGGCGGAAAGAGCGGCCGGTGCGCAAAGCAGTTTGTCGCCGATTTTATGCACAGGCAGTAATTTGGAGAAGGAGTATATTATATATGAAGAAATTAGTGAGTTTTTTATGCTGTATAGTTCTGATGATGGGGCTGTTACCGGTTCATGCGGCTGATGTTGCGGTATTGGCTGTATACAGAGACGGGAATCTTGTTTACAGCACGCATGCATCTAAAAACGGTGAGGGATATGATTTTACAATATCGGATGAATATGAAAATGACGATTTAAAGGTTTATTGTGCTGAGGAGGCCGAGTGTAATATATTTTATGTAAATGAGACAGAGACTGAAACGCCCGCGCCGGCTGAAACAGCGTCACCGCTGCCGGAGGAGGAAACCGAGGAGCCGCCGGCGCAGACTGCCACCGCAGCGCCGGTAAAAACACCGTATCCGGCTGTTTATGAAAAAGCGCTGGATGCCGTAAACGCTCCTGCTGTAGTGGAGAAGGTAGCGGAGCAGATAACAGACGGCGAGATGTACTATGTTACAAGTATGCTTTATCAGGGTGTTGAGATTACTTCCAATATAAGAGACAGTGTGCTTATTGAGTCCGCGCCGGCGCAGCATCAGGAGCTTATCGGGGAGAGCGCAGCGGCGCTCAGAGAGGGCGATGTAATACATTTTACCTGTGATTTACAAGGAAGGATAAAGAGTATAGAGTTTATATACAGACCGGATTTTGCTGATTATGTAAAGGAAGGCGGAAGCTACGGGAGCAAATTTGCAAATCTTATCGGCTCGGATAAGTACAGCACCTTCTGCTTCGGTGTTCCGGTAAAGACCGCAAAGGGATATATGCTCCTTGCGGATATAACAGGAAAGACAACGGATATTGATCTTAATACCGGAACCTTTGTGTATACGGTAAGAAACAGCTCGCGCGGCGATAAAGCCGAGCTTACCGGAACCGGCTTCGGCGCAATAGAAAAGGTATATGTACAGAGCGGTAATTTTGACGACGATGACAATGTGATTTCATGGGAGGATGCTGATACCTCGGTATATGCTCTTGCAAGATTAAGAAACGGCACAGCGACAGAGGTTATTGTATTTGTAAATTAATTAACATGCAGAGGGAATGCGGCGCGGCATTCCCTCTACTTTTTAAATTCAGAAAAAGTTTTCAAAAACATATGGAAATTTTCATATAAATATAGTATAATAAAATATGTAATTACTTTTTATGATTAAACAATAATTTATTTGTATATAAATTCAGAAACAACAGGGAGGCGGAAGAAGAATGACATTCGGCGGTATGGAAGCGTTTTTTGATTATGCGATAAGATTTATAAAGGTAATGCGGATAAGTGACTGCGTTGATATATTTATTGTAACAATTGCAGTATATTACTGCTTTATAGCTATGCGCGGAACAAGAGCAATGCAGCTGCTGCGCGGAATAGCAATCGCTGCCGCCGTATTTGCGATAAGCAATTTCCTCCGTCTCGATACGTTAAGCTACATACTGGGAAAGGTATTCCAGGGCGCCATGGTTGCCATAATCGTAATATTTCAGCCTGAACTCAGAAATCTTCTTGAACATATGGGTCGGCTTAAGTTAGGACATTTCCTTGGACTTGCTTTTGATACAAGCGAGGAGGTCGAAACCGGGCAGGTTATTGAAAACATAGCATCTGCGGCAGAGGATCTT
>JBJEFT010000370.1:0-5263 GCA_051874315.1 Candidatus Ornithomonoglobus sp. | reverse complement strand
CATGTTTGTGCAGTTCTTAATTGTGAACATGCCCCTTTTTCAGAAGTGGAAAAGTTATTAGACCGTGCACATGAATTAATCAATCCATTTCCTGTATTGATTAAGGGAACAAGAGAAGAAATTGATGAAATAATTAAGTCACATCCAATTTATTCCAATAGAAATTATAGTAGGATTGATGTTAGCGTAGAAGAATTATATGATAATTCGATAAATGGTGTAGGGCTAATGTATGGTAATAATATAACTGGATATCCGATAAATAAAATAATTTTAGCAATAGCTTATTTGATTGCGGCATTGAGTGGAAATCTTAACGGAAAGAGACCAAAAGGAAACAAAGATGATATAATTAAGAGCTATTTATTGTTGCATCAGCAGGCTACAGTCGAAGTATATATTCCAGAAATAATGACTCCTTTGATTATATCAATGGGTGATTATTCAACTATGGTTGGTCCAGTTAATCCACAAGTTTACAAAAAGCTAATTCACAATTCCAAGGATAATAGATATAAAATAATTGTGGATGAGATAAAAGAAGCTGATTTAATATGAAAAAGAATGAGGTAGCACATTATCCAGAGATTACGGCATTTATTGAGGCACAAATTAAGAGTAATTTTAAGGCATATGGCATGGATAATATTGATGTAATTTGGAAAAGCGGCGAGCTAACAACAAAACTAAAAGAGGCAGTAAAGGAATATCCAGATAAGTGTAAGTGTATTAAGTCTTATGCAAACAAAGCTTTGCCACTTAACCTTGATATTTTTGGAATTGTAACAGATGGAAATAGATTTGAAATTATTATTCTAGAAATAAAACTACTAAAAGCTGCAGGTTTGTCAGAATGGTCTCAATTGTTAGGCTATAATATGGTTTCGAATGCTAAGTTTGGATTGCTTGTTAATATAAATGCTGGAGCTAGTAGCAGACTATCTGAAATTCTATCAACAGATAGGGATGCATCATATATAGTTAGGGTAAAATCAAATGGAGATAAAATAGTTCATCAATTGGGTTTTATGCAATGGAATACCTTAACCCATAATTTTGAGTATAGTAATTTAGGACAACTTTGGTCATTATCAGCTTTAAGTGAAGCACTGATAAAACAATTTGAATACAATTGATATAATACTATGTCAAGCGAACATCTTTATAACAGCCCCACTAAGATATTCAGATAAAATGACATATTTCTGATGTGAATTAGTAACAATCCCGAATTTGGAGCCATACGAGGTGTCCTAATGGATTAAATCATATTACATCAAATTACACTAAATGCAAAACAAGCCCTTCAAAACAAAGGATTTTTGGATGTATAATTAATCTAAAAATCAGTTTAATAAAGCAATTACAAAAGCCGCCCTGCATGGACGGCTTTAAAACTATATGTGGTGGAGATGAGGGGGATCGAACCCCTGACCTCGTACATGCGAAGCACGCGCTCTCCCAGCTGAGCTACACCCCCATATTGAAACGGTGTACCGCATCGGATACGGTACACCGTGTGGCAGGGGTACAAGGACTCGAACCTTGGGCACTCGGTTTTGGAGACCGATGCTCTACCAACTGAGCTACACCCCTAAACAAATCACTATATTATTATAACATTTTTTCGCAATTTGTCAAGAGTTTTTTTATAAAAATATGAATAAATTATAGATATCAAATGTCAAGCTTTATATCTGTTAACGATATATTATTTTTGATTGCAATCGCTTCAAGATCGTCATACTCTGCCTTTATTTTTCTGACCCCCCAGCCGCCGGATTCCTTGACTCTTATTTCTCCGTAGTTTGAGCCGACTGTCATGACTTTTTTATTAAGGATATATCTGTTGCATATATATTCTCTTATTCCGATTGTTGTTGTGTACCTGAAAATAATTTCAAGCATTTTTTCTCGGTCTTCCACGCGGCACATACAAGCGAGCAGTATACCGGGCCGATTCTTTTTCATGCCGATCGGAACCGTGTAAACATCAAGGGCGCCCGCATCAAATAATCTTCCCGTAACAAATCCGATCGCTTCGCCCGTCATATCATCAAGATTACACTTCAGCTCAGTTATTTTTTCCGTTCTTTCCTCGGTTTCACCCAATAATATTCTCACACAGTTTGCAGTATCAAAATCCTTTGTTCCCATACCGTAGCCTATACCTTTAACACTCATTACAGGCATTTCACCGAATCTGTCCGCAAAATGCTTCAGAAGCGCCGCGCCGGTAGGAGTGCAAAGCTCACCTCGGATTTTTCCTCCGTATATAGGTATATCCTTTAAAATAGACGCGGTCGCAGGAGCAGGAACGGGAAGTATACCGTGGGCGCAGCGTACTGTTCCGCTGCCTACATGAACAGGAGACACAACTATCTTATCGGGGTTAATTTCGTTTATAAGCAGACATGCGCCGACAACATCTGCCACAGCGTCCATCGTTCCCACCTCGTGAAAATGTATTTCGGTTATCTCGCATCCATGCGCATGGCTCTCAGCCTCTGCGAGCAGCTTATATACCGCAATAGCATCCTCCTTTACCTTCTGCCCGACATCCAGATTATTTATAATATGTTCAATATCCTGCATTCCTGTATGATGGTGATGGCTGTGTTCATGACTATGTTCATCTTCAGCAGCGCCGTCCACCGAAACCTCAACATGTGTTCCCGTTATACCGCATTTTACAGCTTTTTCGCTCTTATACGTCACCTTTGGAATGTTCAGTGCATTCAGCTTATCGATCATCACTTCCGGCTCCGGGCAAAGCTCCAGAAGCGCCGCGGTAAGCATATCTCCGGCCGCGCCCATATTGCACTCAATATACATAGTTTTCATAATTATGAACTCCTCTCTCATAATTAAAGCGGTTCACTATGGAACCGCTTCAAAAGCCGTTATTTGAATTATTTTGTCAATACATCTCTTATTCTTCCCTTGGGATCCTTGATCAGGACAATAATAAGCCAGATAACCAGTCCGAATGCCACTGCTGAAAGTCCCAAAAAAGCATTATTTAGCATATCTGCCGCTGTAGGCGTGAAATACGCAGAGCCCTCTTCTATGTACTCAACAACCGCGTCAACAAACCACATCAAAGCTGCGCCCCAGTACATAAGACACAGTGTTCCGAGCTTCATATCGTTGTCCGCCGAAGTGTTATACCACAACACTGTGCATACTATAGCAGCGAATACTGTAATGAGCAATGTCATTATCTGACAGCTCCCTTCAAAGCAGTTTTTGCTTTGGGCTTCTTTTCAAGAACATTTGACACAGCCACAATGCCTGCCCATACCGCAGTGACCAATACCGCCATTGCAACGCCGGAGGTCGCCATTTCATGCAGCATTTCCGCCGCGTCTGCTGCGTTTGCAGCGGTCAGGAACGGGAGCATAGGAGTAACCTCACCATGCCATACATGCTCGAATGCCAGAAGCGCGCTGCCTCCCCAGAGCATAGTGTTGAGCAATCCGAGTTTTTTGATAAACGGGTGCTTTGCCGCAGCCTCGCTGCTTTCGATCTTCTTTCCGGCTGTCTTTTTAACAACAGTTGTAACAACTGCCTCCGCCGCTGGTACTAAAAAGCATGCCATAATAATTTCCTCCTCTTACTTAATATATTCCACGATAGGAATAAATAACTTATTGTATTATTTTATCACATTTCCGGCTTAAAATCAATACAAAAAGAATTAATTTATATAAATTCTCTTTCTCTTTATTTCCCGGATAAATCTCTTATAACCTCTCCCGCCGTTATAAGCCCGGCTACCGCCGGAACAAATGCAGTGCTGCCGGGAATATCTCGTCTTTCGGTACACTTTCTTGCGGTATTCGGCGGGCAGATACAGTGGCTCCTGCAGCTTATGCGCATATCCTCAATCGGGCGCAGCGGCTTTTCTTTTGAATAAACCACCTTTAATTTCTTTATACCGCGCTTTTTAAGCTCACGGCGCATTGTCCTTGCAAGCGGACACATGGATGTATCATAAATATCAGCCACCTCAAATTGGGACGCGTCAAGCTTGTTGCCCGCTCCCATGCAGCTTATAACAGGAATATTCAGAGCGTTCGCGCGCATGATAATCTCAAGCTTGCCCGTAACGGTATCAATAGCGTCCACTATATATGAATAGTCCGAAAAATCATAATCATCCGCATTATCGGGCATATAAAAGCAGTTGTGAGCATTGATTATTACCTTCGGATTGATAGACAGCGCTCTTTCCTTCATCACGTCTACCTTGTACTTTCCCACTGTTTCTCTTGTGGCAATGAGCTGTCTGTTCAGATTTGTAAGACATACCTTATCATCGTCAAATATATCTATAGTACCGACACCGCTTCTTACAAGCGCCTCCACTACATAGCCGCCTACTCCGCCTATGCCGAATACGGCAACATGCGCATTATACAGCTTTTCCATTCCGTCCTCGCCCAAAAGCAGCTGGGTTCTTGAAAACTGATTTAACATTATTCTGCTGTGCCTCCTGTCCCGGGTTTTCTTTCATCATAATCATCCAGAAAATTATATGTCTTTTCGCCGTCATGGTATCCTATAATCGTTGCAAGATTGACATTCTGAACACTGTTAAAAATATTCTTGTCGATATATGGATTTGTGCGGCGGAACTTTTTGATAAGCTCCTTCATCTCCTGACGCTTGGAGCCGCCCCCGCCGTTATCGCACATAGTGCAGTTTTCGGTGAACCGGCAGGCGCACTGAATAAACTGCAGCTCATTGTGCCTTGCCCATGCGATTATGTCCTTTTCCTTTACCATATACATCGGGCGTATCAGCTCCATGCCCGGATGATTTGTACTGTGCAGCTTCGGCATCATTGTCTGAATCTGCGCCCCGTACAGCATACCCATCAAGATCGTTTCGATTACATCATCAAAATGGTGTCCGAGAGCAATCTTATTGCAGCGGAGCTTCTGCGCCTCCTTATATAAATATCCGCGGCGCATCCTTGCGCATAAGTAACACGGATGGTCGTCCACATTTGCCACCGAATCGAAAATAGAGGTTTCAAATATATGAATCGGAATATTCAAGAGCTTTGCATTATTTATAATCGTCTGTCGGTTTATAGGGTTATATCCCGGATCCATAACTACATATTCCACATCAAAGTTTTTAACGCCGTGCCTGTGGATTTCCTGCATACACTTTGCCATAAGCATGGAATCCTTACCGCCTGAAATACATACGGCGATTTTATCGCCTTCTTTGATCATGTCATATCTGTTAA
>JBJEFT010000369.1:0-5271 GCA_051874315.1 Candidatus Ornithomonoglobus sp. | reverse complement strand
AACAATGTAGAATTTAGTCTGGCAAACGAGAATTTACTTTGTCAATTCACCTTTTTCATCAGTTTCATCAGTTTTACACATCGTCACAATCTACAGTGCAATATCTACATACGGCTTATAGTTCATGAACATAATCCTTAACAAGCTTTGCCCTTATATAGCCCCGCGACTTGTCGGTGGAATCTATATAGAAGCCCCTGCCGTAATAGAAACGAATAAGAGGGGTTATTTTTGCGCCTGTGTAGAGGTGCATACTTTTTACGTTCCTTTTTATCATAAGGCGGTCAACAAGGTTCATAATTGACTTTCCGATACCATTGTTCTGACTTGTCACCTTGACCGCAAAACGCGTAAGCTCCGCCGTTCCGTCATCGAATACCTCAACGCGGACACTTCCCACAGGCTCGCCGTCCGACAGCGCCAAAAGAACAATCTTTGTTTTAAGGTCGCGCTTTACATCATCATAGGTTTCATTAAGCGCGTCTACCTGCTCGATTCCCGCCATTTCCTTATATTTCAGAAACGCCTCGCGGGTTATCTTCATAATATCCGGTATATCGTTCTCGTTCGCCGGTCTTATCTGGAACAGGTTCTGATAATATACATGTAAAGGCAGCGCCATATATTTAACCCATCAGAGTTGCCATTACAGCCTTCTGGGCGTGTAAACGGTTCTCCGCCTCATCAAAAATTACGCTCTGCGGTCCGTCGATTACATCCTCTGTTACCTCAAAGCCGCGGTATGCCGGCAGACAGTGCATAAATACCGCATCATGGGCTGCCTTGGCAAACAGCTCCTTGTTCACCTGATACGGCATAAATACCCTCTGACGCTCCTCTTTTTCTGCTTCCATACCCATTGATACCCAAGTATCGGTATAAACAACATCCGCGTTTCGTATAGCCTCAACAGGGTCCTGTGTGAGAATAAGCTCTCTGCCTGCCGCCTTAAAGTCCGCCTTTGCGTTCTCAACCACCTCAGCGTCACACTGATAATCAGCCGGTGTCGCGATCGCGCAGTCAAGACCTGCCTTTGCGCAGCCGTACATAATCGAGTGAGCCATATTGTTTCCGTCTCCGATATATGCAAACTTCAGACCTTCAAGCTTACCCTTGTGCTCATATGTCGTCATGAGGTCTGCAAGCACCTGACAGGGATGCAGTAAGTCTGTAAGCGCGTTGATTACCGGAATACTTGCCTCCTCTGCAAGCTCTATAACATCACTGTGGGCGTATGTACGGATCATAATACCGTCAAGATAACGCTCCAGTACCTTTGCCGTGTCGTGAATTGACTCGCCGCGTCCGAGCTGAATATCGTTTGACGACAGGAACAGCGGATAGCCGCCGAGCTGCGTCATACCGACCTCAAAGGAAACACGGGTCCTTGTCGACGACTTTGTAAATATCATGCCAAGCGTCTTTCCCTTTAAAATCGGGTGCGGAATGCCCGCCTTTAATTCGGCTTTTAGCTTTAAGCCGAGCTTTAATAAATCCTGAACCTCTTCTGCTGTAAGGTCGTGTAAGCTGATCAAATCCTTCATTCAAATTTCCTCCATAACTTCGTTTAATGCCTTGATGAATATATCTATCTCCCGCTCCGTTATATTGAGCGCCGGAGCAATGCGGATTGTAATCCCCTTGCAGAGGCTTGTAAGCATCTTCTTTTCATGCAGCTTTTTAAACACCGCAGATGCTATTTCGGGCTTTACCTCAATACCGATGAGCAGTCCCGCGCCTCTCACTTCTGTAATTTTTTCGGGATACCTTGCCTGTACTGCCTTGAGCTTTTCCTTAAAAAGCTCACCCATCCTTGCGCTGTTTTCCACAAGCCCTTCCTTTTCAAATATGTCAAATACAGCAAGTCCCGCCGCCGTTGCAAGGGGATTTCCGCCAAAGGTCGTTCCGTGGTCGCCCGGCTCAAATGCCGCGGCAACCTCCGCCTTTGCGCATACCGCGCCTATCGGCACGCCGCCTCCGAGCGCCTTTGCGCAGGTGAATATATCAGGCTCTATGCCGTAAAGCTCATGAGCGAAAAGCTTTCCCGTTCTTCCCATGCCTGTCTGAACCTCGTCAACAATAAGAAGGATCCCCTTTTCGTCACAGAATTTACGGAGCTTCTTCGCATATTCAACGTCCATCGGATTTACACCCGACTCGCCCTGGATAAGCTCAACTATAATAGCGGCTGTTTTATCCGTTACAGCCTCCTCCACAGCCTCAAAGCTGTTTGGCGCGATCTGCTTAAAGCCGTTTGTAAACGGACGGTACGGCGCCTGATAATGCTCCTGACCTGTCGCCGCTACGGTTGCGATCGTTCTGCCGTGGAAGGAATGGTCAAGGGATATGAGCTCTGATCTGTCAATACCCTTCTTATAAAAATATATTCTTGCAAGCTTGAACGCGCCCTCGTTCGCCTCCGCGCCGCTGTTGCAGAAAAACGCCTTATCCGCGCAGGTGCTTTCAACAAGCTTTTGGGCAAGCTTTGCCTGATTTTCTATGTAATACAAGCTTGATGTATGTATCATCTTATCAAGCTGCGCCTTCATTGCCGATACAAAATCGGGATGGCAGTGACCGATGGCGTTGACCGCAATGCCGCCGAGGAAATCATAATACACATCGCCGTTATCGGCATAGAGCTTCATTCCCTCACCCTTTTCAAAGCATACAGGAAGCCGGTCGCCGAAGGTATTCATATAATATTTTTTATCCAATGCAATAACATCGTTTAACATATTGTTTTCCCTTTCCAAAGTGTATGGGAGCCCGTATACGGACTCCCGATATAATATACATATTATACACTATTTTGAATAAAAATGCAAGTGTTTTCAGAAAAAATCTAAGCTTTTAATGAATTTTTATTCATTTATATGAATTGTTCTATCAAATCTGCATAATCGTCAAAGCTTCTCGCGCCTACAAGCTTTCCCACTATCCTGCCCTGACTGAAAAGAATTACCGTCGGAATTGACACAATAGCGTTTGCCGACGCAAGCTCGCTTTCCTCGTCCACATTTACCTTGCAGACCTTGACCCTTCCGGCATATTCCTCCGCGATTTCCGAAATAACCGGGCCTACCATCTGACACGGTCCGCACCACGGCGCCCAGAAATCCACCAATACGGGTATATCCGATTTAAGAACCTCACCGTCATACATCTGTTTTGTTAATTTAATTTCCATTTCCTCTTCCTCCTTGTTTATTCTTCCGGTTTGTCAATATATTTCTGATCGACAGTCTTTATCTCAGCCCGTCCGCTTGTTATATCCACAAGTCTTGCCATAAGGCGCTCCGTGTCCCTCTTTGGAGAGCTTATAAAAAATGTCACATCGTTTTCATACAGTGTGTCCTCAACACTGAATCCGTCCGCCGCCAAGGTATATTGCAGCTTTCCTACCATATCATAGCTTACCTTTACGGATATAATATCACACATTGTTCTTGTTATTATACCCGATTCCTCAAGCCCTTTTTTTGCCGACGCGCTGTAGGTGTGAACAAGTCCTCCTGTTCCGAGCAGCGTCCCTCCAAAATATCGGGTTATAACCACAATTACATCTACCAGACCGGACTTCCTTATTGTGTCAAGAACAGGCATTCCCGCGGTTCCCGACGGCTCTCCGTCGTCGGAATAGCGGAATATATTGTTCTCATCTATTACATACGCGTACACGTTATGCCGCGCGTCCGCGTACTCCGAACGTATTTTATTAAGATAGTCAAGCGCGTCCGCCTCATTATCCACAGGCTTTACATGGGATATAAATTTTGATTTTTTTTCTATTATAAGAGTTTCGGATTCCTCCGCAACCGTTTTATATATTTCCCTTTTTGACAACAGAGCGCCTCCTTCTCATAATATTTCAAACCTCTTCAGTCTGCCGTAAACAGCCTCGTCAAGCAGCACCTCGACCTCTGTTCCCTCGGCAGTATATTCCTCGCTGAGTATCTTTTCGCCGCTGTGCAGAGCGTTGAGCACGCCGCCCTCCGAATACGGAATAAGCAGCCTGTGCTTTGACTTTTTGCCCGGAGCCGTATCCGCGATCGCCTTCATCAGCTCATCCAAACCCTTGCCGGTTCTTGCGCTGATGAACACATGCTTTGCCTTTCCGCCGTCCGCCGGCACATACTCCGGATTTAAATCGCACTTATTATATACGTTTATAACAGGCTTTCCGCCCGCGCCGATCTCATCCAGTACGTTGTTTACAACAGTTATCTGATTATCCGTTTCTGCCGCCGACACATCCACAACATGCAGCAGGAAATCAGCCGATGCCGCCTCCTCAAGCGTTGATTTAAAGGCTTCAATAAGGTAGTGCGGCAGCTTTCTTATAAAGCCGACAGTATCGATCAGGATAATTCTGCGGTTGTCCTCAAGGGTTATTGCCCGTGAGGTCGTATCAAGCGTTGCAAACAGCTTGTCCTCCGCGAAAACTCCCGCATCCGTAAGACGGTTAAGAAGGGTTGACTTTCCGGCATTCGTGTAGCCTACCAGCGCCGCGGTTATAACTCCGTCCTTTTCCCGGCGCGCTCTGAGCAGTCCGCGATGCTTTTTTATCTCGCGGATTTCAGCCTCAAGCGCCGCTATTCTTGTTCTGATATGCCTTCTGTCAGTCTCAAGCTGAGTTTCGCCCGGACCTCTTGTTCCGATACCCGCGCCGAGACGGTGCATTTCAAGTCCCCAGCCGTGAAGTCGCGGCAGCTGATATTTAAGCTGCGCAAGCTCCACCTGAAGCTTACCCTCTCCCGAGCGGGCGCGCATTGCAAATATATCAAGAATCAGCATAGAGCGGTCAAGCACACGCATTCCGAGAAATTCATTTACATTTCTCAGCTGCGCGGGCGAAAGCTCGTCATCAAACACCAGAAGCGTGGCTCCCAGCGACTGAGCGGCATTTTTAATCTCCTCAAGCTTTCCCTCACCCAGATAGGTCCCGCTGTCCGGCGCGGGTCTGTTCTGCACCACCTCGCAGACAACCTCACCGCCCGCGGTCTCCACAAGCTCGGTAAGCTCGCGCATGGATTCCTCGGTTGTATCATTTATATAATCCCGGCTGCCCGTATGCAGTCCGGCTATTATTACCTTTTCTTTTTCCTCGTCCTTATGATCCATGCCATCCTCCTTTTTTCGGAATTATTTATATTTAGTATAACATATTTTTTCCTGATAGTACAGCTTTTTTTGAAAAGTTTAAAAGAATTTTATTTCGGGAGTTCGACAGTTGAAAAGCCATAAAACTCCGCAAAAGCGCATGGTTGC
>JBJEFT010000368.1:0-5280 GCA_051874315.1 Candidatus Ornithomonoglobus sp. | reverse complement strand
TCGTCAAGTATTATTATCGGCGCGTCACGGAACAGGCCGCGGGCTATGGCAAGCTTCTGCCACTGACCGCCCGAAAGCTCCGCGCCGCCGAACTCGCGTCCAAGCTGTGTGTCATAGCCGCCGATAATTTCCGCTGTATCGTCAACACCCGCGCATCTTGCCGCCGCTTTGAGCCGCTCATCATCCTGCATCGCTTGGGTATCAGACATTGCGATATTCTCGCGCAAGGTCATGTTATACCGAACAAAATTCTGGCAGACAACCGAAAACTGCTTAAGATATGATTTCTTTCTGAGGTCACTTATATTCTGTCCGTCAATCGTTATATATCCCCGCTCCGACTCATAACAGACGGTTATGAGCTTTGAAAGCGTGGTCTTTCCGGAGCCGTTCTCGCCCACCACAACTATATGCTCGCCCTTTTTTATTGTGAGATTTATATCATCAAGCGCCCGCTTATCGGTGTTGGGATAGCCAAACGACACATCGGATAATGTGATGTTATCCGAAAAGCCGCCGCATTCCGCCGTTCCGTCGCGCTTATCCGGAAGATCCATGAACTCATAATATTCCTCCGCCATATGCAGCGCTTCAAAGAAATTCTCTATATCGTACATAAACACCACAAGGCTGTTCTGCAGGGAAGCAAACACGCCAAGACACGCCGTAAACTCTCCTATTGACAGCTTGCCTCGTATCATAAGCATGACGGCAAGCGCGATATTTATTCCATAAAACAGATTTTTAACTATATTGCCGACGTTCCTCTGCATCAATACCTTCGACTGTACACTTATTTCCTCGCGCATCATCTCATCGCGCTTTTTAAGCCATTTTGCGCGCATAAAGCCGGAGACGCCGAACACACGCATTTCCTTTACGCTCTCCTTTTTACAGAACAGTCCCCAAAGGTATTCCGTTTCCCGTGTTTTCTGCGTCTGAGCGCGCCGCAGTCTTTTCAACGCGCGTTCCGAAAGAACGCTTATGAGCATTGAAAGCGGCGTGCTCAGTACCGCAAATATAAGAAGGTATGGCGAAAACGAAATTAATATTATTATGCTGACCGCAGTCATAACCACCGAGTCAAACATATGAAATGACAACGATGTAAGCCGCATGAGCGAGCATAACCCGTCGTCACCTGCATTCTTAGCAGCCTCCTCCGCGCGCTTGTAGCGGTCAAAATGCTTTGAATCCTCCAGTAAAAGCTGCGGAATGGAGTTCATCTTTTTAAACAGGCGCAGCTGAAACTGTCTCGCGCCCTTTTGTATAAGTATTTTGTCAATCGGGTTGCCCAGTATATATACCATACCAGGCACCGCGTAAACCGCGCACAGCAAAAGCAGCAAATTCCATACAGCCGATGCGGACGCGCAGTCATATATAAAGCTCTGCGCCGCTTCAATCAGCCGCGCCATGATTACCGGCTGAACAGTGCCGATATAGCCGAGCACGAACAAAAGTACAAATATTGCCGCAAGTCCCGGAGAAACTTTTGCAAAGTCGCTCACCGCGCGGCGATATATTTTAAACATTTTCATCACCCCCTGTATACCATGAGGACTGCATTTTAAACATTCTCGCATACAGTCCGTCATTTTCCATAAGCTCCTCATGGCTGCCCTGCTCAATAATTCTGCCGCCGTCAAGCACGAAAATCCTGTCCGCCATTTTTGCGGAGGCAAGACGGTGCGATACCATGATCGTACCGCGCTTCTCAAATATTTTGGCAAAGCTCTCATACATCTTCGATTCTGCCACCGGGTCAAGAGCGGCGGTCGGCTCATCCAGCGCTACAAACTCCGCATCCGAAAGAAACGCGCGCGCCATCGCCAGACGCTGCCACTGTCCGCGCGATAAGTCCACTCCGTCCTCGGTCAGCTTTCCCAAGTGCGTGTCAAGTCCGCTTTCAAAGGCTTTTGCGGTATCTTCAAAGCCGGAATTTTTTAGCGCCTCCCATATCGCGGAGTCCTCATTTATTTTTGCGAGATTTCCGAGCGCGGCGTTCTCGCGTATTGTCATGCTGTAGCTGCAAAAATCCTGAAACAGCACCGAGATAAACCGCCTCCGCGTTTCCTTTGAAAGTGTCGTTATATCCTGTCCGCCTACAAGGATTTTTCCGTAAGTAACAGGGTACAGTCCGCACAGCAGCTTTATAAGCGTGCTCTTGCCCGAGCCGTTCTCGCCCACAAACGCGACTCTTTCTCCCTGCTTTATCCTGATATTCACATCATGGAGTATTTCTCGCTCCGTTCCGGGATAGGTAAAATACACGTGCGACAGCGCTATATCAAAGCTATCCGCTGTTTCGGTTGATTCGGGAACGGTATCAAGCGCCATAAAGCCTTTGAGATATTCGCAGCGAGCCGAGAGAGAAATCATGTCCGTGACATGACCTGCGCTTCTGTTCAGCTTTGTTATTATCGTGTGCATACTGTCAAGCATTGCGGCAAGCTGACCTATTGTAAATATGCCGTTTAAGAATGCGGAAACCGTCAGTCCTCCCGCAAATATGATATACGCAATATCAAGCACCTGATAAAGACAGTCCATACCGCAAACCTTGAGCATCGCCTTTTTTATCGCGCCGTAGAGCCTGCTCTGATAGTCATACCATTTGTTTTCGATGTACTCATCACTTCCGAACACATTCATCTCATACACCGCGTTCTTATCCGCCGCAAGCGTGCGCAGATCTGTTTCGCACCGTCTTAACGCTGTGTTCTCCTCCCACACCTTATGGGTTATAAGGCTTGAATAGTTTATGATGAGTGTCATCGGCACCGTAAGAACAAGTATTCCGATACCTATCCACACCGAATATGTAAATATCAGTATCACCGTCGCGGTTATCGAAAAAAGCGCGAAGAAGGTCAGCAGTATGCGGTAGTAGCAGGTTTCAACAAGCTTTGCCGGGTCGTTTGAAATACGCTCAAGCAAATCGTTGGAGCCTTCGCTCTCAAAAAAACCGTAGGGCAGCCCGCGGAGCTTGTCAAGCACCTCCGGAGAAAAATCCATGACAAGCCGCTTTTTCAGCCTTACCTTGATAATATAATTGTCAAGCTGCTGGAATGTTACCCACAGTATCAGCACCGCGACAAGCATCGAACCCCACAGTACAAGCCCGCCGAGCCCCTCTCCGGTTCTGAGATACATACTGCCGAAGTCCACAAGATGCTGCGTTACGATAATCTGAAACGGTCTGAACAGCACCACGGATATTTCACATATGAGTGTGACCGCCGCCAGTCCCGGCGCAAGCCGCAGCACAAGCCGCACTACCCACGCGCAGTTTTTTATCACCTTCATATAGGTTCTCCTTTCCTTTTTGATGCTGTCAGTATAGCACAAAACCGCAAAGCTTTTCCGAAATTGTAACAATTCTCCGATTTTCCGTAATAAAAGCTATCTCAGCTCTGCCACTGCTCTAAAGGTGCGCTCCCCCGGCGAGGTGACAAACATACCTCCGCAGCTGTGTATAATCCTTTCCACACTCCGCAGTCCTATCCCATGCCGCTCACTGTTCTGCTTGCTGCTGCGCGAGGTGTCAGCACCGCGGCAGGGGTTCTCTATTGAAAGAAAGCAGGAACCGCCGTTCCATACAGCCCTGATATTAATATATCTCTCGTCCTCCTCAAGTCTGAGACACGCTTCAATCGCATTATCCATAAGGTTGGAAAGCACAACACATAAATCGGAGCTTTTAATCGCCAGTCCGTCAAGGGGCGCAAGGCTCAGCCGCACGTCTATGCGGTGCTTTTTTGCAATATACAGCTTATCTCCAAGCACAATATCCGCCGCCATGCTGCCTGTTCTGAAGGGTATTATCGTCTTTTCAAGCTCGCCGCAAAATTCTGCCGTGTACTCCTTCATTCCCTCATAATCGCCGCGGTTTATATAGGAATTAAGCACAGCGATATGTCCGCGCATATCATGCCACAGCTCGCGGCTCCTCATATACCGCTCCTCAATATTTTTATAATATACCGCCGCGCTATCCGGTGCTTCCGTCTCTTTAGCTTCTGCTGCAGTGCGTCCTCGTATTCTTACGCCGATAAGCAGAGCTGCCGGAGCAAGCGAATAGATAAGCCGCGCCAAAGGCGGAATATGCAGCATAAAGCCCGCCGCAAGACACAGGTCAAGAGCGGCTAAAAGAAGATAATCAGCGCCGCGCTTTTTAACAAACATCAGATAATAAAAGGCTATCGCAAGAAACAGCGCAAGGTCAAAGCAGAGCCTTATCGCAATTCCGAAATAGCCTATATATATTGCGACACCCTCCCAGAGCGCATTTAAAAACAATCCCGCCACCAGCAGCGCGGTGACAAGCTCCGGCAATATCAATAATCGTTTCATAATATAACCCTCATATGTACAGCATAAATTTCTTTTTCGCGCTGTCTGCATACGAGCCGCTCACGCCCAGCCGCGTTCCGTCCGAAAGCACGGCGGTTTCCTTTGTAAGCGACACAAGCCTTTCGGGATTTACCAGAAAAGAGCGGTGAATACGGATAAAACCCGACACCTCCTCAGCCTCGTCCAGTCTGCCGTAAAACTGATAGTTTCTGTCCGCAGTATGAACAATAACAAGCCGCTTATCGCTCTCCATATACAGAATATCGCGCGTTTTTACCTTAAAAAGCTCCTGCTTATATGAAAAGGAAAAGAACGGAGCTCTGTTTATCTCGTTTACCGCGTCAAGCAGCGCCCTCTCAAGCTCTGTTTCCGCGCCGTCCTTTAAGAGGTAGCGGAACGCGCGCGCCTCATACCCCTTTACGGCAAAATCAATATATCCGGTAAGAAACACAAACAGCACGTCCGGCAAAAGCTCTCTCAGCCATTTTGCAATGTCAATCCCGTTCTCATTGCCAAGCATTATATCGAGCAGTATTATATCAAAGCATTCTCCGCGCTCCGCCGCCCCCAGCAGCGCACCGCCGCTTTTATAGATTGCAGTGTCAAGGTCAATATCATGCTTTACGGATAAATCCGTAAGCTGCTCCGCTACACTTGCGGCATATTTCTCATCATCGTCACATATCGCCAAACGTATCATGCTGATCCCTCCCGACCTGTTATTATATCATATATTCTGCCGAAAATCTATCAAATGTAATAAAAAAGGCGAAAAATGCAACAAAAAACACTCCGCAAAAATGCAGAGTGTAGTTTTTGTTTTACATCAGCCCTCAATCTGAATATATTATTGCACCGATTGTTATCACTGTCGAGAGGTGAGTGCTAATGTTGATAGATCGTTCAAAGTTTGTTCTTATTTAT
>JBJEFT010000367.1:0-5281 GCA_051874315.1 Candidatus Ornithomonoglobus sp. | reverse complement strand
GACAAAAAATATGTCCGCAAACCTGCGCTGTTGCAGTATAGATCATTAGCTTTTGCGGCAAAATATTTTTCGTAAAATGCCCTGCTTTTTTCAAGGTCGGATACGTATATTGCGATGTGGTCAATTGTCATTTTGCGCCTCCTTTTGCATTGTTAGCCAGTCCGATTTTGACAGGAAAGTATAGTGCTCGGTGCGGTAGTCGTCCGTAATTTCACAGTATATATTTTCATTTGTGTGGTGATATTTAAAGCCACATTTTTCCTGCACGCGGCGTGATTTTTCGTTGCCGTCGTAATATCCGCACCATATGGCGGAGAGACCAAGCTGCTCAAAGCCGTAGCGGATCACCTCGCGTGCTGCCTCGGGGATAAGACCCTGACCCCAGTAAGGAACGCCTATCCAGTAGCCAAGCTCGCGCTGTGTGTCCGTGAGGGGAGCGTCAGCGGCGGGTTTGTCCATGAGTCCGATACTGCCCACGGGGAGTGAGGTCTCCTTTAGTATAACGGCAAATGTATCGGGACGTGACAGCACATTCTTTATTATATCGCGGCTGTATTGCACGCTTGTGTGGACGTTCCAGCCGGCAATCGGTCCCACGGCGGGGTCGCCGGCGTATTTGTATAATTCCTCCGCGTCCGATTCCTCCCACGGGCGCAGGATAAGTCGCTGTGTTTCAAGTATCATAGCGGCACACTCCTTTTTTATATTATAACATATGGAAATTATATCGGCAATACCTTTGTTTTACGGTGCTTTCGGTGGTATAAACTATCGGATTTTGTATATAATAAACAAGGTGATGTGCGGCATATTTCGCGTTTTTCAGCAAAGAAACAAAATAAAATAAATTTGAAAAAAAGCTTGACAAGTCGGAAAAAGTAGAGTATAATAATAAAGTCGCATGAATAGCTCGTGCGTTTTATATATGGCGGCATAGCTCAGCTGGCTAGAGCAACCGGTTCATACCCGGTAGGTCGTAAGTTCAAGTCTCACTGCCGCTACCAGGCCCGTTGGTCAAGGGGTTAAGACGCCACCCTTTCACGGTGGAATCATGGGTTCAATTCCCGTACGGGTCACCACAAGAGTTTCTCGCAAATGCCTATTTTACGGCGTTTGCGAGTTTTCTTTTTATGAAAAATTGATTTTGTTCTTTGCTTGTTCTTTATTGTTGCATTCATATGTTGAGTCGGAGTTATGTATCCTCCGGCTCTTTCTTTTTGTTGAAATCGAGCGCGTTAGCAACAGCATCAGAAACTTTAGCTTGCGCTTCCTGCAGCATATGGCAATATATATTGCTTGTGGTACTTACCGAAGAGTGTCCTAATGCACCGGATACCGTTACAATGTCCACACCTTGATTAACGAGAAGTGATGCAAATAAATGACGGAAACTGTGTATACCATAAAAAGGCAGACCGTGCTTTTGACAGAATTCCTTTAACCAGAAATACGGTGTTCCGTTATTCATAGGTGTACCGTTCCATTTCACAAAAAGTCTATCTGTATCTACCCACTTGCTGCCGATACGGCACGCTTCTTCATCCTGTTCCTGCTTATATTCTTTGAGCATATCCATAATGAATAGAGGGAATTTCAAGGTCCTTTGGGAGCGCTTCGTTTTTGTCGTGTCGGTGTAAGTTCCCTTCTGCGCAGTGTAATTTGAAGTACGCTGGACGCTGATAATGTTGTTATCAAAATCAATGTCCTTCCATTCAAGTCCTAACATTTCACCACGCCAGAAACCGCTGTAAACAAGCACGTAGAAGAACGTCTTATACTTAAGTGGCTCACCGTTGAGTAAGGTTAGAAATCTGTCAACCTCCTCAACAGTATAGATCTGCTTTTCCTTTGCCTCACCTTTAGGAATTGTAACGTTTTTGCACGGATTGCTTGACACGATACCCATTTTTATTCCGTAGCTGAATACGTCAGAAATAAGACTAAGATTATGACGAATTGTCTTGGAAGAAAGAGGCTTACCGGTTTTTTCGTTAGCACCATCCTGTGCAAGGGAATTGATAAAAAGCTGAATATGACGGGTATTGATTCTGTCCATACGAAGATGTCCGATTGCGGGGTAAATTCGTTTGCGAAGCTGCAATAGACGTTCATACGTGGTGTTGCGAAGATAAATTTTTGCATATCCTTCAAACCACTCCTCGCAGAATGCTTCAAACTTTACAGCGGAACAGCAATATCCCAGTTTGCAGCGTTCTTCAAACATAACTGCCTGACGGTTAAGCTCCTTTTGAATCTGACGTTCAGTCATATTTGGCTCCGGCTTCCACGTCAAGGATTGAATAAGCTGTTTGCCTTGGTTATCATATCCGCAGGAAACGCGGATAGAATAACTGTTGCCGCGCTTAGAAATAGTAGCCATAGTTTTTGTTAAGTCCTCCTTATAAACTATAGCATACCTCTGCATCGATATAATAACAGATTTTTTAATAGCTGTCAAGATATTGTTGCAGAGGTATGTCTGATAATGTAATGGGATAGAAAAATGTGTTTCCGCGACTAATTATGCCGTCTTGTCAAAGTAAGCATGAAGAGCACGCTTTGAGATCAGTATTTTTCCACGCTTGCCTTCACCTGCTCGTACATAGGGTATCTTGTTCTGGAAACAGAGCTTACGCAGAGTGTGCGGAGTTAATCCTCGTATTTCGGCAAGGCACTCCTTGATAGTCAGCATTTCAACCGGTGCATTGCCGATAGAGCTTTCGACGGGCTCGCACGGTATTTCCTCCGGCTCGATAAGCTGCGCAAGAAGCGCAGTTATCTGGATCAAAATTTCTTGCTTATCTTCTTTGAAAACATCCTTGACATTAGCATTAATATAGCTGAGAAACGTATATTCAGGCGAATGAGAAAGGATTTCGTTGCTGAAGATATTATAGATACCGTCTTTGAAGTTGATCAAGGCAGTATCCTGATTGGAATTTAAGGCATTTCTATGTTCAATATCTTCTATAGCAGGGAGGTTTTTTATGAGCTTGACAAGGTTATCCGGGTCGATAGACTGCTGAAGCTCAGGAGGAAGCTCCTTATATACAAGGAAAGGACCGTTGGTATCAGGATTTATAAAGCGAAATATGCCGTACTTCATGCAATATACGTGGGGAAGATTATGTATCATGCTGAAACGCATACCCGACTGTACCAGATACCGATACTGATGAATTATGCTCAATTTGTTGAAATCTATTGCTTCTTCCGGAGAGATTATCTCCATTTTTGAGGCGTTTATAAACTCTTGCATTCGCTTATTCTGCGTGTACGGTTTTACGGTTCCTTGATAGAAGGAAGAAAAACTTGGCAGACCTTTATCGTTGAAATCGTTAGGCAGTTCGTCTTCGCACTCATCGACATGCAGAGAAATTGATTTAAAAATTTCTTCCGGAGTGTCGGTGTACAAGTGATCAAAAGCAGCCTTTAAGTCTTTTGAGGAAGCAAAATCGTCATCTTCATAGCCCTCATAATCATAATAAGTAACAGGATCAAATTTCATATTAATTACCTCCATTCGTTGTGCAAGTATCATCGGTTGTAAGTGCCGGTAAGTCGGTTTTCAGGAATTTCTCAAAATCGTACTGATCCGCACTATTGGTAAGAGTTAAAATTGTTGAAAGTTCAAATGAAGCAAGTTCAAGAACCTTCTGATACGAGGACCCTTTGTAACCAAAGTCCAGGAAAACTCCTGAAAGACTGCCGTGGGATTGAGTGCGGCTTAAACTTACAAAAGTGATTATATCCTCACTTTTAAATATACCAATAAATATATAATCCAATTTGTAGGGATTCTTCCAGCTATATTTATTGGTTTCGCCATCAAATGAAACGTAGGCAGTGAAGTCTTCATCGAATTATGGCTTGATAGCGAAAGCAAATCTATCAGGGTTGAGAAAGTTCAATTTACCATCGGGTGAAATTGACATTAAAAGCCTGCTTTCAATCCGGCACCGCTGTCCCGCGATATACATTGCTCCTTCGTTTTTGGTAAAGTTCACGCATACAGAATCTTCAATCTTGCAATTAATAGTTTCTGCAAATTTCTGGGCGAACTTTTTAATTGTGATTTCTTTGGACATAATTTATATCTCCTTTTTAAAATAATTTAACAGCGCTGTTGTGAGTTTAGTATACACCCTGCTGAAGTATTTGTCACATTCGGAAAGATATAACATGTGCTATATAGTCCTAAATTTTTAGACCTTGTTATAAAGCGCAGTCAAAACCGCTTGATTTTTGCGCTTAAATTGGCTATAATTATAACAAGGGCTATTTTATTATAGGCAAATAGGCTGTGTTATACATATTCAACAAAACGGGTAAGGAATTTATGGCTCAATACATACGGTTTCTTATAAAGTATCATGAAAATAGTGGGAGTGTATAAAATGAGTAATACAGATTTTTCAGATGATTATGATTGTTATATTAAAAGCGATTCAGAAGTAGAAGCTGAGCTAACTGATGAAATTGCTAATACATTTTCTTCCGCATATAAAAGTAATTCAAGGAGAAGTAATGTGGCAAAGTGGAAGAGCAGTTTAGATGAACTCGTTAAGTGGCATGGGCAGCTTGAAACAGCGTTGTTTCCTGATCACAAGGCATATCAAAAACAGGAATATCGTGGGCTGCTATTCACATCGTCATTAACTGAAGATGATTTTCGGTATTTGATCGATTACCTGTCGGATGTCAAATTGAAAATCTTTTATCCTGTCTACATATTTAATTATCTTTCAAAGATTACCCAAACCAATATGACACGCTTAAAGGGAGATTCAATTAATATAATACAAGATCAGTTTTGCAGTCCGAATATGCCGAGGTTTTTAAAGCTTAATGGTACTGAAGAAGATAATGAGTATGAAGATAATAACTTGGATTATGGAAAGAAACACAGTAAGTCCATGAGTAAGCTTTACACAGAAACTTTGCGTACTAAGATTAAGTATGGGTTTATTCATGCGGCAACCTTCTTCAAAATATTATCATTGCCGATATGTGCTGAATCTGATAAACCAAAATGCCTGGAGTGGTATAATGAATCTTATAATAAAGGTAAATTTAATCTTCAAAGAAACTTGAATATGTTCTCATATTTTTCTTTGGGTAAAATGTACTCAATAATCCCTCCCAATTATAAGGAAAATATATTAAATTGGTTAAATGCTATATTTGATGAACTCAACAATATAAATATAAGAGTGGATGAGTTATCCCCTGTATATTCAGAGGCTCTCAATAGATACTTTAAAGGTGAACGATAGATCGG
>JBJEFT010000366.1:0-5291 GCA_051874315.1 Candidatus Ornithomonoglobus sp. | reverse complement strand
GCCAGCTCCCCTTTTATGGGAGCACAGCAGAGCGTATAAACAATAATTTATTACTTATTAATTTTTTTCGTACTGTTTTTTCTGATTTTCCATTAAAGACCTGCACTGGTCTATGCAATCCTTCAGATTTTCGATTTTCCGATAGAACTTGTATCCGGTCAACGCGATACTGTCGGCGCCGAATATTTTTCTGCCGTTCTCTGACAGCCTTATAAAATCACCCTCGGCGCAGTTCTCTGTGATAACGATGAACTCATCACCGCTGAATCTGAATATCATCGAATTTTTGTAATGAGAGCGCAGCATATTTGAAACTCTTTTTATCAGCGCATCGCCCGCCTTACGGCCTGATTTCAGGTTTACGGCTTTCAGATGATTGATGTCAAGATATGTAATACCTACATTCTCCTTCTGTGAAATTTCGTTCCGGCATTCGTCAAGATAAAATCTGCTGTAAAAGCCGGTCAGAGAATCACGGTCAGCTTTTCTTTTCAAAATCTCTTTTTTTAATACAATATCCGCGTCTGAGGTCTCATCCTCGGAAACATCCTTAAAATTGTGAATAATACATCCGCACATATCCGGATCGACATGGAATATTTCCGTATACATCTTTTTGCCTATAACGGTGCTTACGGTATCGACAAAAAAATGCTTTCTTCCCGATGACGCCATAACAAACGCCTCCATCCATGCCGGCTCAGCTTTTGAGAAATATTCAAGGAACCTGTGACCTGTAAGCTCTTCCTTGCTGAGTCCGAGGAGCAGACAAAATGCGTTATTCACATATGCATATTCAAAATCGTTTGCTGTTCCGTCAGCGACGATCGGGCGTATAATATAGATCGGATTGGAATATTCATCGAATACGTCTCTTAATTTAAAAATCATAATGTACCTCCTTCTTGACTCAGGTCAATGTTTCTTCTTCTGTATTTCTTCTGTTTTTAATTATACCATATTTTCATCTGTCTGTCACTGTTTTTCGTAATTTGTTCAATATTTTTTAATATTTAATACATCACTCCGCTCCGCCTGTATTCGCTCGGACTCATCCCCTGCGCCGCGCGGAAGCAGCGGCTGAAATAGAGCGCGTCCCTGTAGCCGACCTCCGCGGCGATCTCGCCCACAGGCATGAGCGTTGACTTCAGCAGTCTGCACGCCGTGTTCATTCTCACCCGCGTATGATACTGCTGCATGGTTATCTGTCTTTCGCGTTTGAATACAGCCGCCATATGCTTGTAGCTCAGAAAAAATTCCTTTTCAAGCGCCGCCGCCGAAAACGGCTCCCTGTAATGCTCCTGCAGATACAGGCACAGCCTGTCCGCAAGGCTTTCCGGAGCAGTCTTTTTAATTCCGCGGCACGCAAGCTCGGTTAGCAGCTCAAACAGCTTATAACCGGCAAGCCACGGCATCATTTCATCCTCCGAAAAGAAAAAATCCACATACCGCTCAATCAGCCGTTCCGCGCGGCTGTTACGGAGTCCTGAAAGCTTTTTCGGCAGCATGATTTCCCTTCTGAACCGACCTCCACTCTCCGCGCCGCAGTGAAAATGAAAGAAATACCAACTTGTGCCTTTCTTTATTTCCCGCCTTCCCCAATGATGCGCTCCGCTTTTAAGAAAAAGCAGCTCACCGGGATTTACCTCGTAATCCTCCCCTTCCTCAGTCACATAAATTGTACCGTCAGTTACATATATGAAAACATTAAAGGCGGCGGTTCTGTCCATATGGTAAAACGGCTCCGATGCGGCAAGCAGTCCGCAGTCCTCTATAACCGGCATTGACGAGTTTGACAAAATTATCTCATTCACGATAATCCTCCATATATATCCGAATATTTTCTATTGTTTTTCACCCTTTATCAAGATTATAATACATATATAAGAATTTGTCAATAAAATAACAGAAAGGAAGCTGAATTATGAAAAAGAAACTTACAGCGCTGCTGTGCGCGGCGGCAGTTACCGTATCGGCGCTGCCTGCAATACCTGTATTTGCGGCAACGGCTGTATCGGATGAAAACGGATTGATCAGCGCTATCTCCACAGGCGGTGATTACGAATTGACAGCGGACATCTCCGCGGCAAACGCCGGAATTAATGACGTAGCTACCACAGGAACGCTCATCGGAAACGGACACACGCTCACAAAGAGCAATTCAAAATGGGGCGACGCGATCCTGTATCAGAACTGCGCGGGTAACTGGACGTTCTCGGATATGACGATCGACGGCAGCAAATCCACAGGAGCCTTTACCGACGCGGCGCTCTGGTACATGGCGGGAACGGTCAGATTTGATAACGTCACGATACAGAGCTTCAGAACCTCCACAGCCAACCGTTACGCGTTAAACTGCAGCAATACGGCAAACATGACCTTAAACAATGTGACCTTTAAGGACAATGAGGACAACGCGGCGGAAATCTCCCCCGCATCAACTGATGTGTACATAGACGGAGGAACACTTCACCTTTCGGGTGACACAACAGCAAACGTCTTTTACGCGGGCGGCTCGATCGATATATCCTCCCTTTCAAAGGGCTGCAATATCACAATAACGGCGAACAGCGACAATTATAAAACGCTCGCGGCATTTACCGCGCCGTCAGCGGCTGTCACACTCACAGCAGACAGCGCGTCAAGGTCGATCACAATAACAGGCTCGGACGTAGACTATGTTCTGAGCGGCGAAAAGACACTCTCAAAGGACGGCTCCCTGACTGTTTCCGCGACAGCTGTAAGCTATGCCGACGAGGATAAAACAGTGCGCGTATATGCGGCGGCATATGATGATAACAATACTCTTATCTCAGCTGCGGCATCGGACGAGAAGGACCTTAAAGCAGATTCCTCACTCAGCGAGGAGCTTACACTAAGAGCCTCCGACAGTGATACGGTAGCTCTGTATCTCTGGGACAGCGTCACACAGGAGCCGCTTGCGGACAAGCTTACCGTAACAAAAATCAAAGAGGACGATCTGTTATTGTTCTATGATTTTGAAAACCCCGCAGACACTGCATCAATGCTTTTCGGCGGCGCGTCTGTCGAGAGCGGAAAGGGCATATCCGGCAACGGACTTGTGCTTAACGGCACGGACGGCTATATGCAGCTTCCGAACGGCATTCTTTCGGATAACATGACAATTATGGGCTGGGTAAAGACCGACACGGTCCAGAGCTGGGCGCGCTTCTTCGATTTCGGCGCTGATACCGCAAACAACTTCTTCTACTCCCCGTCCGGCGGTCGCGTTGAATCGGTTGTCGGCGGCGCGGCGGACACAATGGACGTTACAGCGTATGCAAACACAGGCATATGGGAGCATTACGCCGTAACAAGAACAGCGGACAAAGTTCAGCTTTACCGCAACGGCGAGCTTGTAAGCGAGCAGAGCTGTTCAAAATCCGTAACGGGAATAAACGAAACAACAAACTACATAGGAAAATCACATTGGGCATCGGACAGCTATTTCTGCGGCGCAATGGATGAAATAAAGATATATAATAAAATCTGCACAGCGGAGGAAATCAGGACAATGTACAACATTTATGCCGAAAGTCTCACGGCTGACGCGGCGTATAAGGACTATATCTCCCTTGACTTCGGCACCACCGAGCTCACCGACGGAACGGCTCTTCCGTCAGTTGGCGATAACGGCAGCGAGATCACATGGGAAAGCACCGACAGCAGCATTATTTCCGGCAATACAATAACAGGACCCGCCGCAGGCGAGGCAGATAAGCCGGCGACACTTACCGCAACAGTAAAGAACGGCGATACGGTATACACAAAGACCTTTAACGTGACCGTGCTTGCGGCGCCGTCGATCAAGGGACTTGTCGATTACAGTATGTCGGATGTGCTTATGACAAACGAATATCTCATAAACGCAAACAAAAAAATGGTAATGTATCTCAAAAAGTTCGATGTTGACACAAGCGTCAGCGGCTTCCGACGCACAGCCGGACTTTCATCCACCTCCTCCACCTACGGCGGCTGGGAAACAAGCCTTATCGCCGGACACGGCATAGGCCACTTTGTTTCGGCGCTTGCGCAGGGCTATAAATATTCAACAGCCTCAGCGGCGGATAATGAGCTGCTCACACTCTCAGATGAAATGATTGACGCGCTCTATGAGGCTCAGGCTCATGAGGACAAAACCGTAAACGGACAGACGCTGAAAAAAGGCTATCTCTTCGCAACCACAAACGCATGGAGCGGCGGAAAGGTCGTATCGGGCGAGGGTCAGTTTGACAATGTTGAAAACAACCTTACAAACATCATCACACAGGCATGGGTACCGTGGTACACAATGCACAAGATACTTGCCGGACTTGTTGACACATATAAGTTCACAGGCAATGAAAAGGCGCTCACAATGGCATCGGAGCTCGGCGACTGGGTATACAACCGCGTAAGCAAATACGACAGCGCAATGCAGGCGCGCGTGCTCAATATCGAATACGGCGGCATGAACGACGTGCTCTATGAGCTGTACAAAATAACAGGCGACGAAAAGCACGCAAAAGCGGCGCATATGTTTGATGAGATCACACTGTTTGACGAGATCTATAACAATAATGATGTTCTCGCAAACAAGCACGCAAACACCACGATCCCCAAGATCATGGGCGCGCTCAACCGCTATATAACAGAGGAAAACACAGACCTCACCCCCGAAATGCTCGGCGACAGTCATGATAAGGAATACTATTTACAGGTTGCCGAAAACTTCTTTGACATGGTAGTTGACGGACACACCTATGTGACCGGCGGCACAGGACAGGATGAGCATTTCAGAGCGGCAAACGCGAATAACGCATACCGCGACAACGTAAACAACGAGACCTGCGCGGCATACAATATGCTCAAGATCGCAAGAGAGCTTTATAAGATAACAGGTGACAAGAAGTATTCGGATTACTATGAGAACACGTTCCTCAACTCGATAGTATCGAGCCAGAACCCCGAAACAGGTATGACAATGTACTTCCAGCCTATGGCAACAGGCTACTTCAAGGTATATTCAACAGAGTTCAACGACTTCTGGTGCTGTACCGCGTCAGGCATGGAGAACTTTACAAAGCTCACCGACAGCATATATTATAAGGGTGACGGAAGAATCGTAGTAAATCAGTATATCAGCTCCGTGCTTACCGACAGTGATAACAATATAAAGCTGACACAGAATTCGGCGCTCCCCAACGGAGATACGGCAGTATTTACCGTTGAGCCGATAAGCGGCGCATCACAGAGCGCAGATATAACACTCAGAATACCGGAATGGGTGG
>JBJEFT010000365.1:0-5339 GCA_051874315.1 Candidatus Ornithomonoglobus sp. | reverse complement strand
TCCTCTTTAAGCTCTCCCTTATCGGGATTCTGAAGAATTGCCCTTAGTGTATCGCTTCCGACCTCATTTATTTTTCTGTCTATTTCCCTTATCTCGGGAACTCTTGAATAAACAGCCTCAATACGCGCGTCACGCTCGCGCTTATCCTTTGAGAGCTGCTTTTCATAATCATCTATTATACTTTCAAAAATTTCATTATCCATTTTTCAATATCTCCGAAATTTCATCCTTTTTTAAAAGTATTTCATCAAATCTCCTGATATATTCAAGAGGATCCTTGAAATTAAAAACTCTGCTTATTCCGTTTTCGGTTACAGCCTTTGAGGAGCCGCCTCCTCCCATCGCGATGATCGTCTGCTTTTCCTCCATGATGTTGACGTTATAAACGCTTATTGTGCCGGGCTTTGCGTAGCCGACATTTTCAAGATTGCCGGAGCTGTTTTTCTGCCGGTACATATAGTATGGCGCATATCCCTCATCATTCATACGCTTCTGAGTATAAGAAAGCATCCTGTTCATATATTCGCTCTTTGCAAGCTCATTATCCGTCATTTTAAAATATGCCTTTTTCTTAAGACACAGGGAATGAACGGTTATATTTTCCGGCTTTAAGGCTATTACCTTATCAAGGCTGTTTTCAAACATTTCCGGCGTTTCGTCCGGCAGTCCGGCAATAAGGTCCATGTTTATAACGTCAAAGCCGATTTTCCGCGCCGCTTCATACGCGTCATATATCATATTGACGCTGTGGCTTCTGCCTATTTTTTTAAGCGTCACATCATTCATGCTCTGGGGATTTATACTGATACGGTTAACTCCGTATTTTTTTAATACCCGAAGCTTTTCTGATGTTATCGTATCGGGTCTGCCCGCCTCAACGGTAAACTCTATAAGTCTTCCCAGATCAAAATTATCATACAATTTTCTGAATATTCGTTCAAAATATTCCGCGGTAAGGGTTGTAGGAGTTCCGCCGCCTATATAGATATTCTCGACATACAAGCCGTTATTTCTTATAATTTCCGCAGTCTTTTCTATTTCAAGCTCCAGCTTATCCACAAACTCCGCCATATATTTTCCGCTCACCCTTATATCTGTCGATACAAAGGAGCAGTAGACGCAGCGTGTGGGACAGAACGGGATCCCTATATACAGGCTCACACTGTTTTTCCCAATATTTTTAAGGAGCTGCTTTTCATTTTTTGCAACCGTGAGAGCAAGCTCCGTTTTCTCATCTGATACCTCGTAGACATTTCTGAAAATATCACGGACCTCCTGTTCGTTATAGCCCTCCTCATAAAGCTGCCTTGCGTTCTTTGCCGGTCTTATGCCGCACATAACGCCCCATGAAAAATTTATTTTTCTGATTTTCATTGCGGCATGGGAAAGCGATTTTGTACAGGACGCTGTGAAAATCTTTTTTATAAGCTTATCCGATTTTCCGTCTGTGTCAAATTCAAAGCTGTAGTCCTCAAAATATGACTTTCCCTCAAAAGCTATATGCGTATACACATTTATGACCTTTTCCGAATAAACGAAGTTCTGAGAAATTATTACCTCCTCGTTATCCGAAAAGAAAAGTCCGGCAAACAATCTCGCCTCATAATCACAGCTGTAGCCGTTCTGTATTATCAGTATCATGCCTTTACGCAGAAGTTGAACTTCTTTTCGTAGCCTATTTCCGTATCATGTCCGTGTCCTGAATGGACAACAGTTTCACCGGGAAGTGTATAAAGCTTTTCCTTTATTGATTTAAACAGTATTTCCTGATTTCCCGTGGGCAGGTCCCAGCGTCCGCAGGAGCGCAGAAAAAGCGTATCACCGCAGAAAAGCTCGTTTTCTATATGATAGCATACTCCGCAGTTGGTGTGCCCCGGTGTGTATATGCACTTAAAGGTAAGTCCGTCAAGCCTCAGCTCCTCGCCGTCCTTAAGAACAATATCGGACCTTATTCCCTCTATCGCGTAACCAAGACCGTATTGTGTAAGATTTATATCGGGATCGCCTATATTTATACTGCCCTTGTCGCCGGTTACAATTTTCGCGCCTGTTTTTTCCTTCAGCGGAACAACGCTCATAATATGGTCATAATGACAATGGGTGAGAAAAATATATTTAACTGTCACACCGTTTTCCTCAAGCATTTTTTCTATCTGAGCCATAGAACAGCCGGGATCGATTATCACACCGTTCTTTGTATTCTCATCAAAAACGAGATAGGTATTTTCATTTGTTTCGTTGTAGAATATTGATGTATACTTCATAATTTTACCTCTGTCCGATTGACAAAATCCATGCGCGTCTGTTAATTATACAGTCTTACCGGAAGTACCATATAGGTATAGCGGTCGCTTCCGTCCTCAGGCTTTATAAAGCAGCCGCTTGTGGGAGCGGAAAATTCCATGAGAACATTTTCCTCATCGCATGAATTGAGCGCGTCAAGCATAAATCGGCAGTTAAAGCCTATTATAATATCTCCGCCCTCATGCTCGACCTCAACGGAATCGTTTACATAGCTCTTTACCGTCTTGCATGAAATATCTATCTTATTATACGCGATGCTGAGCTTTACCGGCATTTTATTTTCAGTCTTTGAGGAAAGATCATCGTTTATTATAAGATTCGCTCTTTCAAGGCTGTTTATAATTCTCTGCTTATCAGCCTTTACTCTGATAGAATTTGTAGCGGACAATATAACCTCATATTTCAGAAATTCTCCGTCAAGAAGTCTTGAATATACCTGGAAGCCTCCGAAATCAAAAAGAATATTCTTATCAGATACTATCATTTTAAGAGCAGCCTCTTCGTCATCCGATAGCAGCTGGCTTATTTTTGAAAGGGTAATTCCGGGAATTACAAATTTCTTTTCATCTCCGGTATCAGCCGCAGGCGTCTTTATAACGGCAAGTCTGTGTGAATCCGTACCCACAACACTCAGCTCGGAGCCCTTGAAGTCAAATAACGCCCCCGTAAGAACCGGCTTTCTTGTTTCGGACTGTGAGATAAACGGATATACCTTTCTTATGATCTGCTTAAGCTCTCTCTGGCTTATTTCCGTCTGATACTGCTCCTCCACAATAGGAACATCGGGAAATTCAGTTGAGGACATACCCTGTATATTGAACTTGCTCTGCTCACATTCAATATCGGTTACAAAATTTTTCGGATCAATGGTTATCTCCACGTCCCCCTCAGGAAGACGTCTTACTATCTCGCCGAAAATCTTTGAGGGAAGCGCCACGCTTCCGCTTTCATACACAGTTATATCCGCGTTGTATTCAATACACAGCTCAATGCTGTTCGTTGTGAAGGTAACATGACCGTCACTTTCCGCGTCTATCTTTATACATTCAAGTATAGGGTATGAGCTTTTTGCTCCTATAGCCTTCTGAACTACGTTTACGATCTGGTTTAATACTGTTTTTGAACATACAAATTTCATTTATCTCAAACTCCTTTATGTGTGAATTTCTTTTTCAACACCGGTAAAACCGGTTTTTCTGCATATATATTTATATATTATATTATTTTTTATAGTAGTAGTAGTAGGGGCGCGGAAAACATTGAAAAGTCATTTTTTTTCTGAATATCAAGCCATTTTTTGTTCACAGCCCCTGTTTATTTCCGGTTGATAAATTAACCGGTGTAATTTCCATAATATGCTAATAAATTTGTTATAAACATATTATACTCATGTTTTCCACTATATTTAAGCATACTTATACAGACTGCAAGTCCTTTATAATATAGTCAATATTGGTTTTAAGGTCCTCATCAACAAGACGGTCCTTTTCAATTTTATCAATTCCGTGCATTACCGTAGTACGGTCCTTGTGAAACGCGCGTCCTATGGTTATGCTGTTCATATCTGTAAGCTTTGCGCAGAGGTACATCGCGACCTGGCGCGGCACGACAAGCTGTCTTATGCGGCTTTTTCCCAAAAGCTCGTCCTTGGTTACATTATAGACCGTGCAGACCTTTTCCATGATCTTATCGGGTGTGATCTTTACAATTCCGTCCTTGGGAAGGATTGATTCTATCGTATACTGTGTAAGAGCAAGGTCTATATCCTTGTGCTTAAGCTGCGCGAGTGAAACAAGCTTTAACAGCGCTCCTTCAAGCTCACGGACGTTTGATTTTATTCTGTCCGCTATATATTCAAGGATATTGTCGTCTATGTTGTATTTGTTTACCTCGGCTTTTTTACGGAGAATTGCAAGACGCGTTTCATAATTAGGAACCGCTACGTCTATCTGAAGTCCCTGGGAGAAGCGTGTTCTCAGTCTTTCTTCAAGGGTGATAAGATCGCTTGGCTTTTTATCGCTTGTGAGAACTATCTGCTTGTTCTTTGCCGAAAGCTCATTGAAGGTATGGAAAAATTCCTCCTGAAAGCCCTCTCTGTTTTCAAGAAACTGTACATCGTCGACAAGAAGGACGTCAACGGTTCTGTATTTCTTTCTGAAATAATCCATTTTGTAGTTCTTTATACACTCGACAAATTCATTTGTAAATGCCTCTGTCTGAATATATATGATCTTTGCCTCGGGATTTTCCTGTTTTATTTTGTTTCCTATAGCGCACATAAGATGAGTTTTGCCCAGCCCCGAATTTCCGAAAAGAAAAAGAGGGTTATATATATGTCCCGGATTCTCGCTTGTGCTTATTGTGGCGGAGGCGGCATATTCATTTGAAGAGCCTATTACAAAGTTTTCAAAAGTATATTTAGGATTAAGATTTGATTCATCCTTCTGATATTTTGAGGGAGCGGCAGACGGTTCTGATTTTGCAGCCTTTAAAGACTGTAGAAATTCATCCTTTTCTTCCTCCAGTATAACCTTGAGTGTGAGCTTCTGTCCGGTATGCGCCTCGAGGACATTTTCTATTTTGTCCTTAAACCGGAACTCGATCATATTTCTGTTTATGGGGCTTGGAACGGCTATTGTAAATATCGAATCACCGAAGGAAACAACCTCTGCCCGTTTGATATGAACGGTATAGCCTACGTCACTTCCTACAGCCGTTTTTATGGCATCCTGTATTTCCTCCCATATTTTGTTACAGTCCATAATTCACTCTCCTTAGCGCTTTTATCCTATAATGGTTCATTCTACATTATAACATAAGGAATGAATTATTGCAATAATTTATTTTACGGAAATTAAAATTATGTATGATGTGTGTAAATTTTTCGTATAACTTCTTGTATTAACAAAAAAAATAAGTTATAATTAATGTATAAAATATTTGAAAAGAGGGTTTATATTAATAAATTGACTCTTTTTGCGGCTATAGATATAGGCTCGTCAAGACTTCGTATGAAGATATTTCAGCTTGATAAG
>JBJEFT010000364.1:0-5345 GCA_051874315.1 Candidatus Ornithomonoglobus sp. | reverse complement strand
CCCTCAAACAGATTGTATATTGTAACATACAATCTGCCACATTATTTCTATCTCACTTCTTGTATATATATAATAACATATTTTTTAAGAAAATGTTAGTCTTATAATTAACAAAAATAAGCTATTTTCTTTGTGTAAACTTCACAACATAAAAATTTTTAACCAATTTTTGTGCGATTTGCTTATATTGTATTTGCACATAAAATGGGACACAATTTATATAACATGCATTAAGTACTTCATATTTTAATAATACTTAACGCATGCGGTTAATGCCTCTTTTCAGACAGATTTACAAGAAGGATACCGATGCACACCAGACCCAGTGAGACCGCATATCTCAGTTCAAATATATTCTCGTGCATAAAAATTGCGGAAAGGATTGTCCCTGACACCGGTATTATAAAATTAAATGAGCTGATGCTCCCCACACCTGCGCGGCCAAGAAGCATTGTCCACAAGGTGAACGCCGCAGCTGAGAGGAACGCGAGATATAAAAGAACCGCGATTCCTCCGGGGGTTACAGAATCAAGTGTTCCGCCGCCCGCCAGTCCTGCAAGCAGAAGAATAAGGCCTCCTATGAGAAGATTATAACCCGTGACCGTCATGGCGTCATTCTCCCTGTTTGCACGCTTTGAAATCATCGATCCGAACACAAAGCAAACCGCCGCAATGAGAATGAATCCCTCTCCAAAAAATGAAAATCCGCCTATTCCGCCTGAGATAAGCACTGCAATAACTCCCGCAAAGCCTATAACAGCGCCTGCAAGCTTTCTTATACCCACGCTTTCCTTATACACAAAATGCCCCGCAATAAGCGCGATAAATGTTGTTGATGAATTTACAATCGAGCCGTTTGAGCCAGTTGTATTTGAAAGACCTATGTAGAAAAATACATACTGGCATGCGGTGTAAACCAGACCGGTAAGTGCAATTATCCCGGCATTTGACCGGGTCAGCTTAGGGAGCCTCTTATTAACCGGGATCGACACTGCAAGAACCATGATACCCGCAAGTACAAATCTGAGTCCTGCAAAGAACATTTTCTGAAAAACACTGTCTGTTATATTAAACAGCTCATAGCCTATTTTTATACCCGGATACGCGCTTCCCCACAGCAGGTTGCATATAACCGCGGCTGCGGCTATCCCCCACCTTTTATCAAGAATATTTTTCATTAGTCATTAACTCCGTTTCCGCAAAAAATCAGGGGGTCAGTATCCTGATCCCCTTTAATATTATTCGTCCTTCAACAGAACATTCATATATTTATAGCCAAGATTTACTATCTGTTTGTATTCATCATCGGACAAATTAGAATGCAGATAGCTCTTAAGTCCCTCTTTATCACTGTTGTTAACATATACTCTTAAAGTGCTTATGTCAAGCTTATTCATTATAGACATAAATGTAGCAAATTCATCGCCCGTCATTTTAGCCTTAAGCTTTGCATATGCGTCTGATACCTGTGTATCCTCCTGGGATTCATCCGGTGTTACAGCTTCCTCTGTTTCATCCTGCTCAGATATAATCTTTTCCGCATTTACAACGTCCTCTGCCTTGATTCTGTCCGAAGTTCTCTCAGTACTGTACTTCATATTTGCCTTACCGACAGCCTCACCGTCATTGGTCTGGATTATCTCCACGCCAACCTTGCTTGAAGCGTATCTTGCAGTTATAGAACTGCTGCCGATATCCTTTCCGAGCAAGGCATCATCATTCTCCTTTGCCTCAAGAACAGCTCTTGCGGAATCCTCCGAAATTTCGGTGTATGAGTTATAGGTTCTTATAAACTCAGCATATGTTTCATCATCCATAACGCCTTCATCATGGAAACGAACCGCTTCCTCATAAAGACCCTCCAACGCATCATCGCTTCTCAGGCGCTCCTGTACCTCCTGCATTATAGGTTTCATGTATTTTGGCACTATGTAATATTTATAAAAAAATGAACCGCCAACAATCAATGCAACAATCACAGCTAATACCGCCAAGACTATTATATGCCATCGCTTCATAAAAACATCCTTTCATAATTACAAATTCATTTAATCCTTTATATTGTATCACGTTTCAACAAAAAAATCAAGTACTGATACATAATTATCTTCCTAAAATATATACTTAAAACATAGGGACGGCATAAAACCGTCCCTGCTGCTTTTACTGTTAATACATTTTACCGCCCGGCTTGCCGCCGAGAAGATGAAAATGCAGATGCATAACTGTCTGACCGCCGTTCTTACCGCAGTTGTTGACAACACGATAACCGTCCTTGTCAACACCTACAGCCTTCGCTATTTCCGGTACCGCCTCAAAAATGCCGGCAACACATGAGCTGTTTTCGGCTGTTATCGCATTAGCGCAGCAAATGTGCTTTTTCGGAACCATTACAACATGCTCCGGCGCAGCCGGCGCAATGTCGCGGAAGGCGTAAACCTTATCATTTTCAAATACCTTTGTTGAAGGTACCTCTCCCGCGATTATTTTACAGAATAAACAATCTTCCATTACAATCAACCTACCTGTTCTGATACTATTGCTTCTACAGCCGCAAGCGCATCATCGATCTTTGCCGCGTCCTTGCCGCCGCCCTGCGCCATATCCGGCTTACCGCCGCCGCGGCCGCCTGCAATAGCTGTTATATTCTTAATTATGTTACCGCAGTGAACACCGTTCCTTACCGCGTCCTTTGACGCCATGGCGATAAGAGTGATCTTGCCGTCCGTTTCCGCGCCGAGAACAACAACGCCGTTTTCAAGATCGTTCTTTGCGCTGTCGCCGAGAGTTTTCATGTCAGGAACACTCATGCCGTCAACTCGTACCGTAAGAACATTTACAGAGCCTACAGTCTTAGCGCCCGAAAGCATTGACCTTGACTGCTCTGCCGCGATCTTACCGTTAAGCTCCTCGATCTTCTTTTCAAGAGCCTTGTTCTCAGCCATAACAGCGGCCGCCTTGCGGTCAAGCTCCATAAGTCTGTTTGACTTCATTGCAGCGCCCGTTCTTGCGAGCACACCCTCATAATCTGAGATAAGATTAAGAACACCCTGTCCGGTTACGGCCTCGATACGTCTTACGCCCGCGGCAACGCCGCCCTCCGAAAGAATCTTAAAGAGTCCGCACTGCGCTGTATTTGTAAGATGTGTACCGCCGCAGAACTCAATGCTGTAATCACCCATTGAAACAACACGGACAACATCACCGTATTTCTCGCCGAACTGAGCCTCGGCGCCAAGCTTCTTCGCTTCTTCTATCGGGAGCTCCTGAACCGTTATCGGCAGACACTCAAGAATTGCATCGTTTACTCGTCTTTCAGCGTCAAGGAGCTGCTCCTTTGTCATAGCCTCAAAGTGTGAGAAGTCAAATCTCAAATGGTCCTTATCAACAAGTGAGCCTGCCTGCGCAACATGAGTGCCGAGAATATCCTTAAGCGCTCTGTGCAGCAGATGGGTCGCGGAGTGGTTGCGGCTTACCGCCATTCTGTTTGTCCTGTCAACGGTCATTACAGCCTTGCCGCCCTTTAACGCGCCGTTTACAAGCTCAACCTCGTGTACATACACACCGCCGCCTGTCTTTGTTGTGTTTACAACCTTACCCGCAACAGCGCCGTCCTGTGAGATCGTACCAATATCGCCTGTCTGACCGCCCATTTCAGCGTAGAACGGCGTCTTATCAACAACAACGAATGCCTTTTCGGCATCCAGGACCTCAGGAACTATACCGGCGCCCGGAACGGCGATCGCGAGGATCTCAGCCTCTCCCTCAAGGGTATCATAGCCTGTAAACTGTGTTGCCGCAATAGCGCTGAAATCAAATTCAGTATCATCATCCCATGAGGAACCGTCTTTTCTTGAGCTTCTTGCGACCTCCTTCTGCTCGGTCATTGCCGCATTGAAGCCGTCAACGTCAACCTCAAGTCCCTTTTCCTGCGCCATCTCGATTGTGAGGTCAAGCGGGAAGCCGTAGGTGTCGTGAAGCTTGAATGCCTCCGCGCCTGTAAGCTCTCCTCTGCCTTCAGCCTTTGCGTCCTCAATATACCTATTAAGAACAACAAGACCGTTATCTATGGTAGCGTCAAAACGCTCCTCTTCCTTCTTTATGATCTTTGTGATATAATCTCTCTTTTCCTCAAGCTCAGGATAAGCCGACTTTGAGGTATCTATTACAGTACCTGCAACCTCATAGAGGAATTCACGGTCAATATTAAGCAGCTTTCCGTGGCGCGCAGCGCGTCTTAAAAGCCGTCTTAAAACATAACCTCTGCCCTCGTTTGACGGGATAACGCCGTCAGATACCATCATAACCGTTGAGCGGATATGGTCTGTGATCACTCGGAGAGATACATCGGTCTTTTCGTCAACCTTCTTGTACTCAACGCCCGCGATCCTTGAAATGTGCTTCATAACGTCCTGAACGGTATCAACCTCAAAAAGGTTGTCCACACCCTGCATAACAACAGCAAGTCTTTCAAGACCCATACCTGTATCAATGTTCGGCTTTGCAAGAGGGTTATAGTTGCCCTCCTCATCCTTGTCGAACTGTGTGAATACGAGGTTCCACACCTCCATAAATCTGTCGCAGTCGCAGCCCACGCCGCAGGTCGGCGAGCCGCAGCCATACTTCTCGCCGCGGTCAAAATAAATCTCAGAACACGGACCGCACGGACCTGTGCCGTGCTCCCAGAAGTTGTCCTCCTTGCCGAGCTTAACGATACGCGAGGCGTCAACTCCTACCTCGTTTACCCATATATCTCTCGCTTCGTCGTCCTCCTCATATATTGAGACCCAGAGCTTTTCAACAGGGATCTCCATAACCTTTGTAAAGAACTCCCAAGCCCATGCCGTAGCCTCACGCTTGAAGTAATCTCCGAATGAGAAGTTGCCGAGCATCTCAAAGAAGGTACCGTGGCGCGCTGTGTGACCGACATTTTCAATATCGCCGGTTCTGATACACTTCTGACAGGTGGTAACGCGGTGTCTCGGCGGGATCTCCGCCCCCGTGAACCACTTCTTCATCGGCGCCATACCCGAATTTATAAGCAGCAGGCTTGCGTCATTCTTCGGTACGAGTGAAAACGAACCGAGTCTTAAACAGCCCTTTGATTCAAAAAAGCTAAGAAACTTCTCACGAATTTCATTAACTCCCATGTATTTCATCTTTTTTCTTCCTTTCCTGTATGGAATTATATTAATATACCAAATTATATTATATAATATGAAAGGCTGCCGTGTCAAGAGTTTTATACGAAATTTTTCCGTCGAAAATTTTCCGTCGGCTATATAATATTTAAGCATTCAAAAGCCAGCCGCATACCTATGCTTAAGCCTGTTTTAAAAAATATA
>JBJEFT010000363.1:0-5358 GCA_051874315.1 Candidatus Ornithomonoglobus sp. | reverse complement strand
GCGGAAGTATGCTGTCGTTTTTGAGCAGCACCATGCTCTGTCTTGCCGCCTCAAGCGCCGTTTCCCTGTGCTCCTTGCACGCGACCACGCTGTACGGAATATCGTCATATTCGGTTTCCTTGTCAAACATTCCGAGCTTGAGCCATGTCATCGCAAGACGCTTGAAGGAACGGTTTATATCCTCCTCCGTCACAAGCCCCTTATTATACGCCTTCATGAGATACTCATATGTGCAGCCGCAGTTAAGGTCACAGCCGTTTTTCAGAGCCAGCGCCACGGACTCCTCATTGTTCTTTGTCACCTTGTGATTTTCGTGAAAATCCCTTACCGCCCAGCAGTCGGACACAACATGACCCTTAAAGCCCCATTCGTCACGCAGAATATCCTTAAGCAGCGTTTTGCTTCCGCAGCACGGCTCTCCATTGGTTCTGTTGTAGGCGCCCATAACGGTTTCTACCTTCCCCTCCTTCACCAGAGCCTTAAATGCCGGAAGATAGGTTTCCTCCATATCCTTCTTTGACGCTTTTGCATCAAATCCATGCCTTAAAGCCTCCGGACCGCTGTGAATCGCGAAATGCTTCGCGCAGGCGGCAATTTTCAGATGCTTTCCGTCCCCCTGCAGACCGCGGACAAACGCAAGCCCCATCTGTGACGTTAGATACGGGTCCTCTCCGTAGGTTTCATGTCCTCTGCCCCAGCGCGGATCGCGGAAAATATTTATATTTGGCGTCCAGTACGTCAAGCCCTTATATATGTCATAATCGCCGTGCGCGCTCTGAACATTGTATTTTGCTCTGCCCTCTGTTGAGGTTATATCTGCAATCTTGTTTACAAGCGGCACATTGAAGGTCGCGCCCAGACCTATGCACTGAGGAAATACCGTAGCGGTGCCGGCTCTTGCCACACCGTGCAGCGACTCGTTCCACCAGTTATACGGGTGAATACCGAGTCTTTTGACTCCCTTGGCCCTATGCAGCATCTGCTCCGCCTTTTCCTTTACCGTAAGCTGACGCGTTAAATCCTCCGCTCTCTCCTCAAGCGTAAGGCTTTCGTCAAGATATTTAAGCTCTTTCATATGGTAAGTTTCTCCTTCATATTATTGATTATTCCGCAATAAAAGCCGCATGAATATTCAAAAGAGCCGCACGGCAATATCCAACAGAGCCGCAGCAATATCCATTACAGCCGCAGTGTTCATAGTAGGAGTTATCCCTACATATGTGAGTAAGTCGAAGACTTATCCTCATTGTGGGGGTAACTCCTTCCCGTTTTAATCAAGGTCTGCCTTAACTGTCTGTCCCTCATATTCTTTGCACCGGCAAAAACCCATGCAGCGTTATGTACAATTCTATCCATAATTGAATCATCATGAATTCCTTCTCCAAGACGGCTATGCCAAGCTTTCTTAGGATACTGAGTGCAGAATATTGTTGCCGTGTTATCATAGCGGCGTTCAATCAATTCAAAGATAAACTGTAAGATGTCTGTGTCTGGGGGAACGAATCCTATCAAGAGTCATACTGCAAGCTGCTTCAAGTCGTTTCCCATTACAACGCTTATGTTGCTGTAATAGTTGGAAATCACTGTTTCTCCCACAGTTTCATCATATACATTGATTTGATCACATGTTCATTTTGCACTGTACAGCGGCAGCATTTCCGATACACTGCTCCAGAGCATAACCTTTGTATTGCTGCCTGTTACTATATCCGATATAACGGTATTCTCTCCCGCTGTAAATGTTACATGCTTTATATCCGCTTTGACAAGCGTTTCGTTATCATATTCGGCGAATATCACCTCCGCCTCCCGCGGCTCCGGCACCGTTATCCGCGCTGTGCCTGCGTTGTAGGAATTAATTCCGTATTCCGTATCTGAGGTTACATATGTTGTAACTGACCTTGCCGGAAGCGCTATGGTAAGGACTTCTCCAGCCGCTTTTACCGGCTCCAGCTTATCAAGGTTTTCAGTGTCCGATGTGCGGTAAACATCAAAGATTTCGGTTTCAGAGCCATTCAGCGTCAGATCTACCGTCTGCTCGTTCACATTACCGTTTACCGCAACAATAACCTCTTTGCCATCGGCATTCTTATATACGGAAAGATATACGTTGGTATTTGGTTCAAGCGTTGACTTAACACGCTTTGCGCCGGGACGTATATACTTTGAGTAATTTCCGATCGTATAATAACGCTTCGGAAGCATGTAATCCTCATCATAGTTATCAAGCACAATTATCGCGCTGTTTCCGCCGTCATACTGATGCGCGAGGTACCAGAAGTTCCATTCATTCGCTCCTGCCTCCGCTATTGCCTGATAGATTCTCTTTGCCCAGAGCAGACCGTCGAGAATTGAATCATCACGCGAGTTGTAGCCCATAATCTCTGTCATCCATAACGGCTTGCCCGTATTCTCCACACTGGTAAGATGAGAAAAGGTACTTGTGCCGTAGCCGTGTACTCCGAAAATATCTACCGCGTCCGCAGCTTCCTTATCCGCCAGTATGCCGCTCAGCCAGTTCTCACCAAAGCGCATCTCCTCCGCTGCAAGTATCTTTGTTTCCATTGAACGCTTGTCAAGCTCCGGTCTGAGATAATTCTTTATAAAATCCGCAAGCTGCTCCGCCGTCCAAGTACAGCCGTCATAGTCAGGACTTAAATCCGGCTCGTTGCAAGGTGATATAATGTCAATATCAATCCCTTTTTTCTTATATTCCTCAATGTAATCAGCAAGATATGCCGCGAAATCCTGATAATGCTCCGATGCAAGCGATCCGCCGATTGTGCTGTTGTTATCCTTCATCCATGCCGGAGGCGTCCAGCACGTTGTCATTATCTTATCCGCGCCGTACTTTTTACCCTGCTCCATAAGCCAGCCCTGAGCCTCGTCCGCATTAAGATTAATTGTACCCTGCGTTTCTCCGATTGCGGGAGTGAGCATATTTCTTATAACGGTAAGACCTATGCCGTCATCCTTGTCAAATAACAGAGAGAGAACCTCGCTTTGCTTATCCGACGGAAGATTTTTTATGGACTGCGCCGTTCCGAATGCGCCGCTGCCCCCGAATCCGGCAATCTCCTGATATTCAGTATTGAAATCAACCGTTGCCTTTGAGTTTATAAAATCGTTCGCCGTTGTCGGGAACTCCGTTATCGGCGGATACTGAGATGTGACCGCGCCCGTGCTGTACATTTCAAAATCATCCGCGTAAAAGTCCGCCGTGTTCGTATCAGATGAGCATATGTACAGCAGCGCTCTGCTCAGCGGAAGCTCGTAGTCCTCAAGGCTGAAGGTGCCCGAAAGCTTTATCCACTCCCCCGACTTTGCCGTCTGATTGTCTATAATAGGATATTTAACCTCCCTGCCCTCCTCCTGTATTTCTAACTGAAGATAGAAATTACAGTCGGTGTCCGCGGGAACGTTGTCCGCAAGACGTATCCATGCAGTGGCGCGGTATGAGCCATCCGCTTCAATAATATCGTTTATATCATACTGGATACCAGTCCATGAAGCGCTCCTGCCGCTGACGTACGCGCAGTAATCACCGCCGTGCGGATTTTCCGATGAAACCGCGCAGGTTGACGAGCGCCGCGCAAACGGTAAAAGACTGCCGGTCTCAAAATCTCCGTTGGTAAGGAGATTTTCCGGCGGGATAATCTCCGCGCCCGGCTCAAATGCCGCGCCGCAGAAGCTGCCCTTTGAACCGTTTACATAGGCGTAATAATCCTTTCCCGCTTCAACATTTATGCTCATTGCAAAGCTTTCACCTGTTTCCGAGCCTATCGCGCTGTCTATAACCACCGGGCTTGAGCCGCCACCCTCTGACATATAGAAGGTCTTGGCGCTGTTCATTTTTGTTATATATGCCGTAAACACTCCGCTTTGCGGCGCGGAGAATTTCAGGCTCGGTCCCTTTGCAGCCTTTGCCGAGGAATCCCAGCCGCCGTTCTCGCCGCTGTGAGTAAGATAATAATCAAATGTGACACCGTTTATGGTAACATTTGTTGTGCCTGAACTATCCGGCGTCCAGCCGAGTGTGAGGCTTCCGTCATCACTCAGCGCGTCTCCCTTCTGCTTTGAGGCATCCGCCGCCGATGCGCGCCATATTACATACTCCTCCTCCACTGCTCTGTCAAGCATTGCCGCTCCCACCTGCGGCGCAGCTCCGAGAAGAGCCGCGGAGGCAGTAATAACAGCGGCAAGCCTTTTCAGTTTAAGCATACATCCGCACGCGCTTGACATAGCAGTTATCATTGAAAGTATTTTTTTCATAGCTTCCTCCTGTTATTTTGTATTGAGCACCCGGTAGATAATAACGGCCGCCTCCGCTCTGCTTGTACTATCAAGCGGGGCAAACATATTGTTATCCTTACCCGTTATAATGTCCTTTGCGGTAAGAGTGCCTGCTGCAACGGTTCCGCCGCCTAAGGAGGTATTGACTGCTGAGCTTGCTATGCCCTTTTCCGCAAGTCCTTTCAGCTCCGCTATTGTGAGCATTGGATCTGTTATGTTTAACTGAACATATTTTGTCGCATCTGATGTAAGTGACGATGCGCTTATTCCGAGTAATCCGGCATTTGCTTTAAGTATATCAAGCACTTCAGAATAATGCGAGGCCTTTGTTATTGCCGTATTTATTACACACGCCACGAAATCATCGCTGTAGACTGATATGGTAATATTCTTCTGAGCAAGCTTTGCTTTATGCTTCGTTACACAGAAATATACCGTATCCCCGGCATTATATCTAACTGCCGCGCTGCCGGAAAGACTTGTCTTTGTCCATGTCTCGCCTCCTACACCGTCCGACACAAGCGTTGTTTTTACTCCGTTTACTCAACAGAAGCAGCCAAGGGCGTGGTTATGCGGATTGCGCGGATCTGTGCGCTGTCGCGGCGTTGCAGAGAAATTCTGTTCACTTCTTACCATGTTTTACGACATCACAGTCAATCAAAACAGATCGCCTGTGATGTTATTATTCTGCCGCATTGACCGCACCGATATCCAATTGAGCCGCGGCAAATATTTATAAAAGCCACACTTTCGATTAAAATATCTATGCATGCTGTTAATATCTCTTTTCACTAACTTTTCTTCATTGCATTGACTATAGAAAACTTAGCGAAAAGCATCTATCATGAATCACAATTCCTGCTTTCCATTTCACCTTGTTTTTCGGTAGATTTTTAATTCTGTTGAAATTTATTTATTGATTTCCCATTCATCCTGCATCAATTCAGCAATATTTATAGTGTCTGTATATATACCGCTTACCTTGCCTGTTTCACACATTTTACGCGCAGCTTCCTTATCATTTACTGTCCACCCATAAATAGGAGCATATTGCGAAAAAGCATC
>JBJEFT010000362.1:0-5372 GCA_051874315.1 Candidatus Ornithomonoglobus sp. | reverse complement strand
CATGTAAAGAGTGTAACAGAGGACATAAAGGAAAGTTTGCACAGGTTCCGGAGAAAAAATACCTTGAACGACTATACAAACGAAACGAATTCTTAATCAGCAGTCACCATCCATTGCGGGAAACACTTATTCAACAGACCGGAGGCACACCTGAGCTGCGTCAAGCCTTCCTAAACGAGATGGACAAATTTGCTATAGAATTATTACTGCACAGATGGAAGGCAGAAAAAGAATTTGAATTAATGTTTTAAATCGGAGGAAGTTATGAATCAGACACTTCAATATTACTATGATAATGCCGCCTCATTTTCAGCTGATACATTAGCCGCAGACATGAGTGACACACAAAACAAATTCCTTGGCTATATTACAACCGGTAAAAAAATATTAGATGTCGGCTGCGGTGCCGGACGTGACAGCAAAGCTTTCACCAATGCCGGCTATTATGTTACTGCCATAGACGGATGTAAAACCTTTTGTGATAACATAAAAAATACGATTGGCTGTGAAGTGATGAACATTACATTTGATCAAATCAATTTTAAGAATGAATTCGATGGTATATGGGCTTGTGCTTCTCTGCTTCATACCTCATCATCTGAAATCACTGCCATTCTAAAGAAAATTATTAAAGCAGCCAAATCATACGCACCTATATATCTTTCTTTTAAATATGGTGATTTTGAAGGATATCGCAATGGAAGATATTTTTGTGACTATACAGAACAAAGCTTCAAAGCAGTCTTACCTCATCTACCAATAAACATTATGGACATGTGGATTAGTGATGATGCAAGAATTAATAACTCTACTCGTTGGCTTAATATAATTATGCAAAAAGAAATTGAATGTTGATAAAATATGTGATATAATATTACTAATCAATCAGGAGGTTGTTTATGATGGATAAACTTACATTTGAAACTGCAAATATCAATAGCGCCATTGCTTCATTTGCTGTTGAAGGGATATACCCAAGTGATGAAATAAAAAACTATATTTCCGACCGCATGGCAGGCAAAACCGACTGTGAAACTCAGATAAACAAAATCCTGAGTAAATATAGGAGCAAATAATGTTTTCCAAATATGATGTATACACAACCACTCAATCTATCTATTGCTACCCGGATAGCAATGTGCTGCGTAACAGGCTTAACATAAGAGATAAGGATGAATTGTCCTCTGTTGAGCATGAGGTAAGCTTTGTCCGAATTATTGAATTGGCTGAAAATCCTATACTCGGTAAGTTCACCAAGCACCACCTTATGCAAATACACAAGTATATATTCCATGATATATACCGATTTGCAGGGCATTTCAGACGAGAGAATATTTCTAAGGGCACTACCCAATTTCTCCCTCATACTCTTATCGAGCGGGATTTAACTAAATTATTCTCTCAGCTAAAAGAAGAGCATTTACTAAGCGGGCTGGATAAACAAGCCTTTGCCGAAAGACTCTCATATTTCATGGCTGAGCTGAATGTCATTCATCCGTTCCGAGAGGGTAACGGCAGAGCTACAAGAGAATTTTTCAGGCTGTTGGCGCTGCATAACAATTATTTATTAAATTGGAATGATGTTGTGCCGGAAGCACTGTTAGATGCCTCTATTCTTTCTGTTTATGATACCTCTGCATTACAGCAATGTATCGTAAAATGCCTGCACGAACTATAAATACCACAAGAGCTTAGCACACATAAACAGCTAAGCTCTCTTAGTAACTATTATTTCATGTATAAATTTATAATTGTCTTTCTTTTCTTATTGGCGTATTCCAAAGTCTTATATGCTCCACCCCAATCATGATTTACATAGGCTATTACCACATCTGCCCTATCAACCATCCACTCGTTCCTTTTGATTATTGCATACCGCATCGGCACATTCTCAATAGGCGGATATTCGGTATCATCATAATATTTGGTATTATATTCTCTATTCAGATACGGTATAACCAGTATAGCTCGTATATATGGATATTTTTGCTTCAGGTCATAAACAATATGCGCCGCCATCATGTCAAAGCTGCCGTATCCGCCTAAAAGAAATGTATCTGCTCCCTGCTTTATTAATCCTTCTACAGTCTCCCGCAGTCTGTTTCTTATATCATCGCCGTAGCTGTAATCTCCGTGTCCACAAAAAGTTACTGTCACATAAAACACCCCATTCCTATTTGTTGTATTTATTATAACATCTTGTTGTGGATATTACAACTGTTTGGAATATAATTTATTCATAATTATTATATTATATTTATGAGGTGGTTGTGATGATCAGATTGCGTGAATTACGAGAGGCAAAACATATAAATCAACAAAAGTTAGCTATGGAGCTTAATGTTACGCAGGCGGCAATAAGTAAATACGAATTAGGACTATCTACTCCGGATATAAATATGCTAAAAAATATAGCTTCTTATTTTCGTGTTTCAGTTGACTACCTTATCGGCTTTTCCGATAATCCTGTTCAATGCTCCAAATCAGACCTCACCTCCGACGAACTTGAAATAATTAATATGTATCGGCATATGACAGCCATTCAGAAAGCCTCCGCACAGGGCTATATGCATGGCTTATTACAGGACTAAGCAATAAAAATAAGCGGCTTCCCATCGTGCGGAACCGCTTATTTTGCAATCATCTAATATTTAAGCCTTCTAATATAGCATCCTCTTTATTGATACGCTCGATATTTTTCTTATCTATCCATTTGAGCATAGCATCTTCAGACAGCTTTCCGGCTTTTACTGCTTTCTTTTTCTTTCTGCCGTCCTCAAGAAATTCATGTTTGAAATCTATGTAGGAATTAATAGCAGCATCAGGAGTCTTCTGCTTGCGAAGCTTCTTTACGAAATTATCATACCGCGAACGCAGTTTTTCATATTCAGAATAGATAATATTATTATATGTATTATCTTTATAGGCTCTGAAATATATTGATTGTCTTACGTTGCGACAATTATCACTGCATACAGATTCGTTTGAGCGGGATGCAATAAATGCACTACCGCAGACATCGCAATAATGGATCAGCTTACCCTGATGCAGCAGCTTGTTTCTGTACATTGATAGAAGCACACTTACATCCCTATCGTCAGTAAAAATGTGACAATATGTATTATTATCCGCATCCGGACTGTCAATTCTTATTCTTCCTGAATATCGCTCAGTCTTATTACCTGAAAGACATTCACAATCAAAGAATGCAAGCATATTATCGGCAAAACTCAAATATGCTTCGCCAATACGGGACCAGTTTTTATGAATGCTGTCCGATGCATAGAAATCTACCGGTCTGGTTTGTTCCAATATCAGTCTAAGCGCATACCATAAACGTATTACAATATATCTTTCCAATAAATTTTCAGTTGTGTTATACATCCTGAATAACTCCTGCTTATAATAATCCGCATTAAAGCTGACAAGACCATGCTCCGGTATATTAATAATGCCTTCTGCTATTTCTCCTGTCATTGTCATAAGAGTAAAATAATCCTCACTTTCCGAAAGTTGTACCGCTTCTATCATTGTAGCACCAAATGTTCGATTTTTGTTTACAATTCCGTATTCGTTCGGATTTTCGTTACTGAAATATTTTTGCTTTTGTGGCTCTTCTCCGAAAAGGAGCTTCTCTTTGGTATAATTCCTGTTAAAACACAGCGAAAGACTGTATTTTTTATCAGTTGAAACATCTTCAATTCTGAGCATAATTATACCGAAATATTCCTTTCTTTAACTTAAAAATTTTTTGAATAAAAATCACTTTCCGTAAAACCGAAAGTCTTTTCATAATTATACCATCCAAAGCTTGAACTTGTCAAGAATTTATGCTAAATTATAATTACTTGGTCGACGAAGTGAAATAATATCAGAATCTACAACACAAGAAAGGAACAAACAATGACAAAAAACGAAAAAGAAACTCTTATTTCACAATTCGCACTTATGATAAATAATATCCCATCTGATGAGGATAACAAAACTGCCTACACTACAGCGTCCGAAAAGGGCAAGATCGAATTGCTGCCGATAAAGGAGTGCGTAAAGCTTATTGACGGATTATCCGAGGGAACATTAAGGCATCTTATTGCACAGAACAAGCTTCCTTACATACGCTCGGGGGCCGGAAAGAACGGGAAAATACTGATTTCCAAAACTGCTCTGCTTGAATATTTCGGAGGCTGAGCATGAATATATTTAAAACAGTCAGGAACAGTATAGCCATAAGACAAGCTGCCGAACTCTACGGTATGCAGATCAGGCGTGACGGGTTTACAAATTGCCTGTTCCACAATGACCGCCATCCGTCTATGAAGCTGTATAAGGATCATTATCACTGCTTTGCCTGTGGTGCACACGGTGATGTAACCGCCCTATCCGCCCGGCTGCTGGGGTTATCACAGTTTGATGCCGCAAAGCAGCTTTTAACAGATTTTAATATACCCTATGAATTCACACATGACAAGAATCCGGCTAAAAGGCGCGAGAAGACTCTGCCGCCGGAAATGACTTACAACCCTACAGACAAATTAATTTCTCTACTTTCAGATTACATTTCCATATTAGAAGAACAGAAGCTGCGATATATCCCTGACAATGCCGGAGAAGAATTACATCCCCTATATGTCGAGAGCATGAATCAGCTCCCTCAATGCCAATACTATCTTGATATTCTCAGAAAAGGCTCCGATGATGAGCGTAATGAGCTTATCTGCAATGAGAGGAGGTTTTTCTATGAGCTCAGCGCCCGATGCAGACAGTCCCGTATGGCTGTCTGACAGGGGTGTTATAAACGAGGTAGGCTTCTGCGAGGACTTTGTAAGGTTATATCCGATTAAGTACATCAATAATCAGTTTCTCACTGTTGACGGTGTTATCTCCGAGGAAAAGGTTGCATATCACATCAGCAACATGCTTATGCCGTATGTGCGGACAAATATTGCCCGAAAGGTGAAGTCAATATGCGGCACATTGAAGCTATACTGCTATAACGAAAAGCTTCCTTTTGCTCCCGATGAAATACATGTGAAGAACGGAATACTTAAAACAAGCGGTAGATTTATAACGCATAAGGAATTCTGCATGAACAGGCTTAATGTCCAATACATCCCGAATAACGGTACCCCTGAAATATTTCTTCATTTTCTGCATGATATGCTTGACGATGACGACATCAGCACGCTTCAGGAATACCTCGGGTACTGCATGATCCCATCCACCAAAGGACAGGCTATGCTGTTTATAATCGGCAACGGAGGCGAGGGCAAATCCCGTATAGGTGTGGTTATGAAAGAGATATTCGGTAACAGCATGATACCGCAGCGCCTTTGACGTGTACGCGGACAAGCTTGATATTGCGCCGGAGACGC
>JBJEFT010000361.1:0-5384 GCA_051874315.1 Candidatus Ornithomonoglobus sp. | reverse complement strand
TGTAAAGAAAAAGCGTGCGACATAAAACGGCACGCTTTTTAATTATCCTTTTTTACAAACCTTTTCGACAGGAATTTCTGTCGCCTTTTTTCCCTTGCGGGGGAATTGCTTCGGAGTGTGTCGGAGCTTTTTTATCACAATTATTTTATGCTCAAGCTCCGTAAAGGGTATATCCGCCTTGAATACGCTTTCGACGCTGCCGCCCAGAACCTCAATTGCCGCTTGCGCGTCGTCAAGCTCGCTTGAGGCGAGAGGACCCTTGAGAGCGAGAAGATAACCGCCCGGCTTCACAAACGGAAGACACCATTCCGCAAGGGTGCGCATATTCGCAACCGCGCGGGAAACAACGGTATCATATTTTTCCCTGTGCTTGGGGGACAGCGCAGCATCCTCCGCGCGCGAGTGTATAAATTCAATGCCGTCTGTTATGCCCATTTCCGCGGCGGCATCTCTGAGAAAGGTTATCCTCTTATTGAGGGAATCGAGCAGCGTAAGCCCGATTTCAGGCTTTGCGCATTTTAGGACAAGACCGGGAAAGCCCGCGCCGGTTCCCACATCAATAACCCTGCCGTTTACGCGGTCTGTGAGCAGAGGAGTAAGGCTGTCAAGAAAATGCTTTGTGACAACCGCCTCCGGCTCCGTTATGCGTGTGAGGTTGACAGCCTTATTCCGCTCAATTAAAATATTATTGTATCTGACAAGCGAGGCAGCCTGAGCTTCGGTGAGCTTTATACCGAGCCTTTCGGCTCCGTTTAAAATCATATCGTTCATATATTGAACAGCTTCCTTCCGTTTTCTTCAGTAATTCTTTCAATTTCCTCGGGTGAAAGTCCTTTAAGCTCTGAAAGCTGCTTAACGACCTGGGGGAGATAGAGAGAGCTGTTGCGCCTGCCGCGGTACGGAACGGGCGCCATATACGGACAGTCCGTCTCAATAAGCAGACGGTCAAGGGGAACCGCCGCTGCCGCCTCACGCGGCTTTTTCGCGTTCTTGAAGGTGAGCGAGCCGCCGAATGCGACATACATATTAAGCTCTTCTGTGACCTCGCGTACCATTTCCGCGCTGCCGCTGTAGCAGTGGAAAACACCGCCGCATTCGTAAGCCTTATGCTCCTTTAAAATTCTGAGACAGTCGCCGTGCGCCTCGCGGTCGTGGATGATTACAGGCAGTCCAAGCTCTCTTGCAAGGTCAACCTGCTCGCCGAGTATTCTGTGCTGCTCCGCCTTCGTTTCGGTAGTCCAGTGGTAGTCAAGACCTATTTCGCCGATCGCCTTGATTTTAGGATGCTTTGCATATTCGCGTATCCTGTCAAGGTATCCCGGCGCCGCATCGTCAACCTCCTCCGGGTGTATACCGACCGCTCCGTACACAAACGGATATTTTTCGCAGAGTGAAAGAATCAGCGGCATCTCGTCAAGCCTTGAGCACGCGTTCATGATAAGCCCCACACCGTTTTCATTCATTGAGGATAGAAGCGCGTCCCTGTCCTCGTCAAACTGCCTGTCATTGTAATGGGCGTGTGTATCAAAAATCATTATATATCCTCTTTTCAGTTATGATAATATCCATTTTAATATCATGCGGCGATGACGGCACATAGTCAAGCAGCTGAAAATCATAGCATATACCGACCTTAATACCCTTAAAGGCGGCTAAAAAACGGTCATAATACCCCTTGCCGAAGCCGATGCGCGCCCCTTTCGTATCAAAGGCGATGCCGGGAATAAGCGCAAGGTCAATATCTGAAATATCGGCTTTGATACATTCCGCAGGCTCCTTTATCCCGTACGCTCCCTTGATAAGCTTATCGGGGGAGGTGAGATAGGAGGGAGTTATAGTAAACGTATCTGTGTTGCTTATCGGAACTACAACGCGCTTGTTATCGGCAAACAGCCGCAAGATGATCACGTCCGTTCCCGGCTCCTTAAAAGCGGAAATATAGCTCATGACCGTATCCGCATTTTTATAGCAGTCAAGCGACAGAATACGCTCTGTTATTCTGCCGCTTGCCTCATTGATCTCATCACGGGTAAGCATACGGCGCTTTGCTTTTATCTCGTTGCGTATCTCGTCCTTTGCCGCCGCATCAGTCATTGTACTGCATCGCTTCCTTAAGCTGCTCTGCCGCTTCGGCGCCCTTAAGCAGCGTGACGAGCGTAAATCCGAAATCGGCTGCAGCGCCCGGACCTCTGCCGGTGATCACTTTACCGTCAACAACCGCCTTTTCGCCTGTCATTTCCGCGCCGTAGCAATACTTCTCAAAGCCCGGATAGCAGGTCGCCTTTTTATCCATAAGGATCTGCTTCTTTCCGAGAATTGACGGAGCGGCGCATATCGCGGCGATATATTTTTTCTGAATAAGCGCGTCGTTTAAGAGAGCGTGGACCTCGTTTGACTCGTCAAGATAAACATAGCCTCCGCCGCCCGGCAGCATAAGAGCCTCCATATCGGCGGGAGCCATGCCGTTGTTAAGAATGTCCGCAATCATCGCGTCAGCCTCAACCGTGATGCCGTGAGCGCCCTTTACACTCTTTGACGCCATGATCGAAACCGTTGTTACGTCAATTCCCGCGCGTCTCATGATGTCCACGGGTTCAATAGCCTCGATCTCTTCAAATCCGTCTGCTAAAATCACATATACCATTTTCTTTTTTTCCTTTCATTATTATATTATAAGATAGCCGTGAAGGCTATTTTATTGCCTGTTTTTGAAACGGAGATTTTTCCCTTGTGCGTCTCAACAATATTTTTCGCGACCGAAAGTCCTATTCCGAAGCCGCCGCTTGAGCGCGCGCGGGAATCGTCGGAACGGTAGAAGCGTTCAAAAAACCGGTCAAGCTCAACGCCGTCCTTTATATCGGTATCGTTTTCAACCACAAGCCTTGCCGTTTTTGCGGTGCCGATACCCATGCGTGAAAGATAGATATAGATATCACCGTTTGGGGCCGCATATTTGATCGCATTATCTACAAGGATCGAAACCAGTGTGCTTATAGACTGCGCGTTGCCGGTATAGTCTATTCCGGGAGCTATATCAAAGTGCATTTTATGTCCCTTCTGCTCTGCCATAGTCTTAAAGGATTCGGCTGTGTCGTTGACCGTTGCGCTGAGCGAGAAACGGATATGCTCTGATTCCGCTTCAAGCTCCGTGCCCTTTGAAAGCTGTAAAAGACCCTTTACAAGTCCGTCAAGGCGTGTTGTCTGGTTCTGGATGCTGTCAAGCCATTCGTTTTTGCCGTAGCATACCTCAAGCACCTCGGCGTTTGTGCGGATTATTGCCAGGGGCGTTTTAAGCTCATGCCCGGCGTCGGTTATGAACTGCTTCTGCTTTTCCTGATTTTTCACAAAGGGCGCGATGATTTTCTGCGAAATGAATATGAGAATAAGGAAAATACATCCCAGGCTTATAAGCCCCGTAAACAGCGTTACCATAATAAGCTGCGCCGCAAGCTCCAGGTCCTGCGAGCGGTCAAGAAACGAAAACATTCTGCCGCCCTCCGTTTTGCTTATGAGATAACGGTAGCTGCTTATATTGCCGCGTGTGCCGTCCGGCTTTGAGCTTACTATGCTGCACAGGCGTTCAATATCACCCTGTCCGACTCCCGCGATGTTGCTTGTCATCGTTTCGGTTATTCTGCCGTCCTTATCAACGCGGATAACAAAGTATCTTGTCTGAAAGGGTGTTTCGCTGCTGATCGCAAAATTGACCTTGTTTTCAAGCTCTTCCGGGTTGTGGGGGATAGTGCCGTTGTATTCGCTTATAAGCCTGAGCATACCGTCCTCACGGCTCTGGAGCCTTAAATAGTTTGCTATGTTTATTGCGGAGGAGGTTGCGAATATAACAACCGTGATACATATCATTGTGAGCGCGATTATGCGGATGCGCAGAGTTCTGAGCATTTTGTATTACCTCCTCCGCTTACTTTTGTCTTAGCATATACTTACAGTCGCCTGCCTCCTCAATTACAAGGTCTGCGCCGATCGCGCCGAGCTTTGTCCTGAGGTACGAAATATAGAGGAATACCATGCCGTCACGCTGTCCCTCCTCATCGTCAAAGATTTTATCAATGAACTGCTGCTCGGTAACGGGGGAGCCTATACGAGAGATAAGCAGCTCCAGCATTCTGCATTCCCGTCCGGCAAGCCGGAAGGAGGCGGAATCCGTTTTTATTTCAAGGCTTTCCTTATTAAGCGTTATGTTGCCGCAGGTGATAATCTCGTTCCTTGGCTCACCTGAACGGCGGATAAGCGCGCGCAGGCGGGCAAGCAGCTCGCCGGTGTTGAACGGCTTTGTAAGATAATCGTCCGCGCCGGCGTCAAGCCCCGTTATTTTGTCGGAGAACTCCGATTTTGCGGTGAGCAGGATAACGGGTGTGTCAATATTTTTTTCACGCAGCGCCTTTACTGCTTCAATGCCGCTCATCTTAGGCATCATAACGTCAAATATAAGCGCGTCGTAATTATTATTGTAGGCTGCCTCGTATGCGGCCTCACCGTCATAAACGCAGTCTACCTCGTATTTATTGAATTTAAGGATCGCGCTCAGCGCGTTAGTGAGTTCCTTTTCATCATCTGCAAGAAGAAGCTTCATTCCTGTTTTTCCTCCTTCATTTTATTATCCGCGCCGTCAGCGCTGCGGCTGCTTTCTTTTTTTGTTGCGTTTATCATATCTCTTATGGTAATGAAATTCATCTCAACAGATGCGACCTCGTCGGCGCAGCGCCGCAGCTCGGAGGCGATGATCTGCTGGTTCGGAATATCATGCTTGTACCTGATTTTGTGCTCAAGGCTTGCCCAGAAGTCCATTGAAAGCGTTCTTATCTGGATTTCAGCGGGGATTCTGTGACACTCCTCGCCTATGTATATCGGCAGCTCAACTATCATATGATAGCTGCGGTAGCCGCTGGGCTTCGGGTTCTTTATATAGTCCTTGACCTCAAGAACGGTTAGATCCTTCTGCGCGGAAAGGATCCTTGCGACCTCATATACATCATCTACATAGGTGCAGATCACGCGCGCGCCCGCTGCGTCCATAACGTTGCCGGGAATGTTTTCGGCAATAGGAACCAGCCCTTTAGACCGGAGCTTTTCCACCATGCTCGCGGGTGACTTTATTCTCGTCTTTACGTTCTCAATCGGGTCGCGTTCATTGTTGAGCGTTTTGAATTTTTTTATTATATTAAGCCGGGATTCTATCTCGATAAGCACACTGTCATAAAGCAGCTGTGACTCACCGTAAAAGCCTCTTATATCTACTGTTTCGTCCATCAGTAAAATACCTTTCTGTATTATAATAATACCATTATAACATAGATTTTCTGAAATGTCATTAACAAATTGAAAACTTATATAAAATATTTATCTCATAATAAGGTATACTGTGT
>JBJEFT010000360.1:0-5387 GCA_051874315.1 Candidatus Ornithomonoglobus sp. | reverse complement strand
CGCATCGCAGGGCATCGAGGCGCAGACCCTTGCCAACACATATCTCGCCATTGACCACGATCTTGAGGTCGTTCCGGTTATAAATAAGATAGACCTGCCTTCGGCAAATCCGGAGGCTGCGATTGAGGAAATCGAAAATATCATAGGCATTCCCGCTGAGGACGCTCCGAGAGTAAGCGCGAAAACCGGTCAGAATGTCGAGCAGGTGCTTGAGGAAATTGTAGAAAAGATACCGGCTCCCACAGGCGATGTAAACGCCCCCCTGCGCGCGCTTATATTCGACTCCTACTATGACAGCTACCGCGGCGTTATAGTTTACGTCCGCGTTAAGGAAGGCTCCCTCAAAGCCGGTCAGCGTATAAGAATGATGGCTACAAAGGCTGAATTTGACGTTGTTGAGGTAGGAAGAATGCACCCGTCCGGACTTGTGCCGACAAATAAGCTTGAAGCCGGAGATGTAGGCTACATCGCCGCAAGCATTAAAAATATCCAGGATACCCGGGTCGGCGATACTGTTACAGCTACCGCAAAGCCGGCAAAGGAAGCGCTTCCGGGTTATAAAAAGGTCAATTCAATGGTATTCTGCGGTATATATCCCGCGGACGGAGCGCAGTATGAGGACTTAAAGGAGGCTCTTATGAAGCTTCAGTTAAACGACGCGTCGCTCATGTTTGAGCCGGAAACCTCCGCCGCCCTCGGCTTCGGCTTCCGTTGCGGCTTTCTGGGACTTCTTCACCTTGAAATCATTCAGGAAAGACTTGAAAGAGAGTATAACCTCGACCTTATAACCACCGCGCCGAGCGTTATATACAAGATATATAAGACCGACGGGACAATGGTTTGGTGCGACAATCCGTCAAACCTCCCCAACCCCGCTGAGATCGAGCATATGGAGGAGCCTATGGCAAGGGCATCTATTATGGTTCCCAAGGATTATGTCGGCAACGTTATGGAGCTTTGCCAGGAAAGACGCGGCATCTATAAGCACATGGAGTACCTTGACGAAACAAGAGCCGAAATCACCTATGAGCTGCCGCTCAACGAAATTATATATGATTTCTTTGACGCGCTCAAATCAAGGACCCGCGGCTATGCCTCCTTTGACTATGAGCTGTGCGGCTATAACACCTCAAAGCTTGTAAAGCTCGATATCCTGCTTAACGGCGAGGCTGTTGACGCGCTCTCGTTTATCGTATTTGCCGATAACGCGTATGCAAGAGGCAGAAAAATGTGCGAGAAGCTCAAGGAGGTTATCCCCCGTCAGCTCTTTGAGGTGCCTATACAGGCGGCGATCGGCACAAAGATCATCGCGCGTGAAACCATCAAGGCGCTGCGCAAGGACGTGCTTGCAAAGTGCTACGGCGGCGATATTTCGCGTAAGAAGAAGCTGCTTGAAAAGCAGAAGGAAGGCAAAAAGCGTATGCGCCAGGTCGGCACGGTAGAGGTGCCGCAGGAGGCGTTTATGTCGGTATTAAAGCTTGATTAAAAAAACGGCTTCCCGAAACATTCGGGGAGCCGCTGCTTTTCTGTTCCTGCATTTCTGTCTTTATTTATCGTTTTGCTGCTTGATATTATTCGCAGTGCAGAACCATTTTTCCAAGCTCAAGGCTCTTCTTCACATCTATCACATGCTGGTTTGAGCTGCCGCGCCAGCTTAGCGTTGTGTCCTTTTTCTCCTGTATAAAACGTCCGTCAACCAGAACGTCAAGCATTTTTACAACCGGAAGGTCTTTAACGTCCTTCCACTTATAGCCCGTGTACATCCATATCGTCTTGCCAGGGAACCTTTCGCGCACCTCCGCGACAAGCGCCGTCATCTCATCACGTCTGCACATAAGCAGCGGATCGCCGCCGGAAAAGGTTATTCCCGAAATGTACGGCTTTGCAAGATAGGCGAAAAGCTCCTCCTTTGCCGCATTGTCAAATTCAAGTCCGCCGTTTATATCCCATGTGACCGGATTCTGACAGCCCGGGCAATGGTGCTCGCAGCCCGCGGTCCACAGCACCACCCGCAGACCGTCACCGTTTAACATATCATCCTTTGTAATATTATGATAGCGTATCATTCTTACATGCTTTTCCTTTCAGCAATTTCAGCCATTTTTGCGGCGTTAAGACGTGTGTCGCCCTTAACGCGCGAATATGAAAGATAGCCGTTCATGCGGTCGATCTTCGTGAGATTTTTTGAGCCGCATACGGGACATACATCCATTTCAAGCTCCTCATGACCGCAGTCGTCGCAGTATGCAAGCGAAAGATTAACACCCTCGTACAGTCCCATATCCATAGCGCGGCGCACAAGCGTCTTTATCGCCTCTCTGTTATATGAGATCGGATACTTTACATACTGTATCTTTCCGCCGTTTGCAAGATTCCAGAAGCGGTTTTCGCTGTCCTGCTTTTCAATAGGGGTTATATCCTCTGTAACGTGGCAGTGGAAGCTGTTTGAAACATACTCTCTGTCCGATACGTTTTCCACAACTCCGTACTTTGACCGAAACTGTGTTACCTGCAAGCCGCACAGTGATTCCGCCGGAGTTCCGTATATCGCATAGAGGTGTCCGTCCTCTTTTTTAAACTGCGCGATTTTGTCGTTTATGTGCCTGAGCACGTCAAGCGCAAAATTTCCGTCCTCAAAAAGACTCTTCTTGTTATAGAGCTGCTGTAATTCGTTGAACGCCGTTATTCCGAACGAGGCTGTCGCAGATTTTAAGAGCGGCTTTATCTTGTCATGTATTCCGAGATTGCCGCCGTAGAAGCCGCCCTCGCAGTATGCAAGCGGGTTTGTTGACGCGCGCATTTCGCCCAGATAGTCATATGTGCGGCAGTGCAGCTGCCTTATAAGCTCAAGGTAGTAGTCAAGCACCTCATAAAAATCCTTTGACTCCTGTCTTGCCTTTGCAAGTATCATAGGCAGATGCAGCGATATTGCGCCGATATTGAAGCGTCCCACAAATACCGGTGTGTCGTTTTCGTCAGCCGGCTCTATCCCGCCTCTTTCATACCACGGCGAAAGGAACGCGCGGCAGCCCATAGGTGAAACGATCTTACCGTACTTCTTATACATTGAAGGAACATAGCCCTCTCCCGTAAGGCTCAGCCAGTCGGGATACATTGTCTTTGCGGAGCAGTCTATTCCCGCCTCAAAAACATCCTCAAGCTCTCCGCCGGGTCCGTGAAGCTTTTCGTCATAGAGGAACACAAGCTTCGGGAAAAGCACAGGCTTTTTATACCCCGGCTTGCCCTGTCCGTTCATTCGTACTCTGAACATTATCTTTGTGCAGAGCCTTGCAAAGCGTCCTGTTCCCGTACCGGCTGTTACCGTGATAAACGGATAGTCGCCGCGGCTTGATGAAACGGAATTGAACTTATACTCCCACCCCTGGAAGCCCTGCTCAAAGTCGCGCTCAATGTCCTGCATTGTAAGCTCCTCGCACTTTTGCTCGTCAATGCCCAGCGAACGGTACTTCTCCATATACTTTTTATACGACTTTTCCGCGTACGGCTCGAGAATAAGCTCCGCCGACGGAACCGTAAAGCCGCCGTACTGCTGCGACGCGGCGCTCAGCACTATATCGCCTATTACGTCAAACGCGGTATCTAAGGTCTTTGGCTCGTTGTACCAGAGATTGCCCATTTCAAAGCCGCCCTTTAAAACATTCGCCACATCAAAAAGACAGCAGTTCATCGTATCGCGTCTTGCGCTCATATCGTGAATATAAATATATCCGTCACGGATCGCCTGAAGCTCCTCGGTCGTCAGGAAAAACTTCTTATACAGCTCCTTATTGAGCTGATTGAATATAAGGCTTCTTTTTGTTGAAACAAGAGCGCTGTCCGTGTTTGAATTTTCCTTATCACCTATATACATGATCGACTGGCTCTTTTTATATACCTCGTCAAGCATCTGTACAAAGTCCTGCTTATAATTTCTGTAATCGCGGTAGCTCTTTGCAACCTTGGGATTTACCCTTTCAAGAGCACCCTCAACGATGTTATGCATCTCGGCAATTTCAATATCCTCTTTGCCCATTTCCTCTGCCGCTTTGGTTACAAACTTGCAGATGAAATCCGTCTCCTCCGGCTTGAATTTGACAAGCACGCGGAAAGCGGACTTATTTACGGCAACAACGACCTTTTCGACGTTGAAATCCTCTTTTGTCCCGTCTTTCTTTACTACCCTCATATTGTTCTCTGTATCCTTTCCAAACCACAACATATTGTGTTTACTGTCTGATATGTATTATACCCCACAGGAGAATATTTGTCAAGACGGTTTATTATTACATTGATGTTACATTATTGTAACATCAATGTAATCTTCATCTTTGACAGTAAATAACAAAAGAGCAAAAAATACGCATATCCCACCATTACGGCTGAATATGCGTATCTTATTTTCAAAACAGCTTATTCCATTGCTTCGGCTTTAGACATCAATAGGCGATATAATTCATTGCTTATATAGCGTCCGTTTTCTCTTAAAATCCGTATGCATTCTTTTGTTTCAGACAAAGTCATCATACCTTTATCACAGGCTAATATAAATATACCTATACTGCAATATACCTATACTGCCTGTATATTTTAAGCCCATCTGTTTTGCAACCGATCTGCCCTTTTTCTCATCCATAAGCAACAAGCCGTCATTAAAAGAATCTATAAGCACAATTGCTTCACTTTCGCCTTTATCCAAGCCTGTCGCCTTGCGCAGCCTATTAACAATGTTTTGATCTTCAATATCAATACACTTTATAAAAGAACAATTTTGTATCTGTGAAATCTCCGCTGTATATTTCAGATTTGAGGTTAATTCATCATATACACCTCGCGGAATTATTACTTCTTTAAACAGCTTATCAAGAAGCTCTAATTTATTAACTTTTAAAAGTGTAATCAACGGCGTTGTATCTGAAACGACAATCATGCCAATAATGCCTCCAAATCCTTTACGGCTTTAATCTCATCTTCCAGTTCTTCGCTATCCATATCAAGATATGACAACCCAAGTTGATTATAAATCTCGATTAGCTCCCACTTATGAATTCCAAGGATCTCTGCCGCCCTGCCATGAGAAATTGTCAGATTTTTTATATATGGATACAACAGAAGCGCATTTCTCTGTAATTCCATATTTTTATCTGTCGGCTGAAGATACTTTATCATTTCCTCCGGAACACTTATCTGCATATTCATAAAAGTCATATAAAACACCTGCCTCACTTTTATTATTCCTGTTTCCAAACCACTACTGACACTCTCGGCTATTTATTTAATAATACCACATTTCACATGCTTTGTAAACATAAAAGTCAAAAAATCATCCTATAACCGTAAAAAAAATTTATAAAAGGGGTTCCTTTTTTCAGAAAGATATGTTATAATAA
>JBJEFT010000359.1:0-5389 GCA_051874315.1 Candidatus Ornithomonoglobus sp. | reverse complement strand
GTCCGGGGCGGTTATTTTCTGCTTTGCCTTATATGGTATACCCGGTTCGCTTGCTGTTATAAACCGCTCCTTTACCCAGCCGTGACCTATGCCGCCCGGATTTGCCGTCGCTCTCATGTACACCCGCAAGCCTTCACCGTCCGCACGGTTTCGGGAAATGAGATATTCGTACTCTTCCTGCGTAAAGTGTGTCAGCTCGTCAAAGGCAATGTGGGAGAATGACAAGCCCTGATAGTTATAATAGCTGTCCTTATTCGGCATACTTCCGAAATATATCAGCGCGCCGGACGGGAACCGCCAGAAATGCTGGCTGCTGTTATACACTGCTTCAGGGTATGCCTGCTTGTACATTCGCAGAGATTTCAGTATCAGCTCGCGGCACTGCGGAAAGGTCTTTCGGAATATTATCGCTCTGTAATTCGGATTATCGACCTGCCTCAATGCCTCTGCGACAATAGCGTCAGACTTACCGCCGCCCGCAGCTCCGCCGTAAAGTACCTCGTATTCAGGCCGCGACATGAACTCAATTTGTCTGGGCTGCGGGCTCCATACGATATTAGCTTCCATTTGCCGCCGCTCCCGGCACGTCGGTAAGCTTGCTGTAGGACAGTGAGACTATATCTTCATCGCTTATACTTACATCAGTAAGTTTATCGAATGACAATGACTTTATATTGTTGTCGTCAAGGTTCATCATCATGCGGTTGACGCTTTCGGCAAGCTCTGCACACCAACAGTACAGACTGTTCTGATATTCTGCAGAAGCCTCTTTTGGCGGAGCCGGAGGCGGTTTTATATTTATTATCATCTCTCTTTGTACCTCCTCGCGTCAGCACTGTATTTTCTTATCTCTATCTCCCGTATTACAACATCGCCTTTACCGGCTATTTTGTATTGGTAATTTGAACAGTTATGCGCTCTTACAGGGCATCTGAACACATGGGTTCCGGGTGTGTCAAATGTTTTATGCTCTACGGGTTCGCCTCCGTCTGCAATCGTATATACGGTAAAATATGCGCCCTCTGTAACGTCAGCATATATCCATATTTCATTGACTGATTTGTAATCGAGACTGCTGTCGGTAATCGGTGCAGAGGTAACCATCCAATCTATGTCTTCCGAGGTGTCGGTTTTGTGTGAAATTGTATCATAAAACGCTGTATACAGTTCACCACAAAATACGAACATATTATAATATAAGTCGGATATGGGCAGACTATTACCATCCTCGGTCAATATAAAAAATACTGCGCTGTCATATGTATGCCATGTACTGTACCTTGTGTCATATGATAATATCTCATAGTCCTCAAATACGTTGCCGTCGGGGGTGCGATTATCATATATAGCAAGCGTATAATATATATTGCCGTCAAAACAGCTCCGCGCCTCTTTATAACGGCGGTTAAGCTTATCGGATATACATGTGGCTGTCGTGCCGTCAAATATATAAAAACCGTTGTGTGAGAGATATATTACGCCGTTTTTGGTTACGGCTATCGAATTACGATCTATGCAGCCCGTCCACGGGTACAAGGTTATAGCATAGTTTGAAGGGTTATTACCGTATACTATTCCTACACAGTTTTCCTTGAATACAAACATGTAGTCGCGATATTCGCATAAGCCTGTAAACTCGCCGGGTATGTCGAACTGTATTCTGGCAGCGTATTTGGCTTCCACTGATGCCGATGATGCATCATGCAGTATATCAGAGGCTGATGCGAATATACTCTGACCGTCAGGAGAAGTTCCCCATACTCTGTTGTGGTGTATTTCAATAGTCGTATATGCACGCTCCATTGAAGACAGTGTTACGCCGCAGCAGTAATAGTTTGGTCGCGTACCTGTTCCTACCATGCTATCAAAATGCATAGTTTCACCTGAACTGTTTGTAAGTTTGAAATATACCTTATGGACTGCACATTTCACCCCTTGTATCGAAACGAACGATATATCAAATCCTGCTACAAATGCTGATGTTATATAATCGTCAGACACGCCGGCGTTGGCATCGTAAGTATTGTTATAGCCCCAATCGGAATTTGTCAAAGGAACGACCTCCGCTCCGACACCTTTATACTGAAACACCTGCCCGACACTTTCAGCGGCGGTTACCGGAAACCCTGAAATATCCACCTCATCTCCGACACTGAAATTCTGCTCAAATATATTCTGTGTTAAAGACAGTGAACGTCCGTTGCCGTATTTAAGAAAAAACTGACTACAGTCTATTGTTTGTTCGTTGACCTCCACTGTATAGTCAAGAAGAGAATCAAAGCCGTAACGAAATGTTGCGAGATAGTCACCGGTTTTGTCTGTCCCTGCTATAACAATAAGGTCATCCATTATAACTCCCATGCGGGCAAATGTATCAGTTTTAGGTGTGTACATATACATGATGCTTAATTTCTTATCGGGGTTATAGCCGTGGATAATATAATGTGTACCGATATTGGACGACATCTTCTTTATTTCCCACTGCATATCCTTTGACAATACGACGCTGCCGCTTTTCTTTACCCCGTTGTAGTAGAAAGCCTCGTTCGCAATACCCGTCAGCCCCTCTATACTTTCGGCATAAGGGGTTTCGGGCGCAACTGCGCATTGTATTGCCCCTCCTGTATGGCAAATATCCTCATGTACGGTTCGTGGAGCAAGACACGGATACTCGCGTGATGACATATTCCCCATGTTAGAAAATTCGTTTTTACTCGCCTTCCTTGTGCGGTTCAGCCCACCGAATGAATATATGCTCGTTGATGTGATATTGTTTCCGCTTGCCATTATGACGCACCTCCGGTTATTTCAAGGGGAATAAGGTCGCTCATGTCGCTTGGATTTACGGTTTGAGCGGCACCCTGCATACCTCCGCTGTCTGTATTGCCTATCGGAATAAGCTCGTCGCTTTCTGCTTCCGCCGGCGCTGTCTGCTGCGCCTGCGCTTGCTGCTGCATTTGCTGTGACAGATCGCTTATGTCGCCTATCAGTTTGTTGGAGCCGTTAAAGCTCATGTGCTGCAGCGCCATTACAGCTACATCAAAGTTCTGCGGGAGGAAGAAGCCGCTGTTCCACAGGGTCAGAATAGTATTATTATTCATCTCGCGTGTGTAGGGGTTCTCCTGCTGCGGGACGACCTCGACATCAAACTGTATCGGTTTTTCACTGCTGTACATTGTACCGCTGCCGAAGCTTACAAATTCCTTTCTGCCGCTGTCGTTCTCAATACGGAATACACGGTCACTGTCATAGAATTGGCGCATAAGCTCGATTGTCATATATACGATTTCTTTGTAGGCGTCGTAACTGTCGTCGTTCATCTTGCGGCTGCGCTTTTCACCTGTTTCACGCAGCGTCTGGATCGCGCTCGCAGCGGTTACGTTGCCCGACGTCTGCCCCTGCTGAAAATCACGGTTTGAAAGGACTTCCTTCAATTCATCTATCTTTATGCTGCGATAGTTTATAAACTGATCGTCTATCTGATTTGTCTTTATCTCCTGAAGCGCGTCGGTATCACCCTCGTAGTGCACTATCTGCGTATTAAAATCCGCAAACTCCTTTTCGTTTATTCCGCCGCTGCGCTTTGCAAGATACCTTGGCTTTGCTGCCGTCACAATATTTTCAGTGATAGCTTTGTCAAGGCGGTCTATTTCTACCTGAAGAGCCTTGCCTATGTCAAGCATTCCGAACCCGAAAGGACTGTCCTTTTCCGAATACAGGACGTCAAACACAACGGGGTATTTGCCGTGGTTGTACAAGCCGTCCTCATAGCCTTCCATATCCTCGGTCGCTTCTATGATCGTGTCCTTGCACAGCTTCATCATGTGCATCGTTCCGTCCGGCTTCTTGTAGTAGCAGTCAAGCACCTGCGTCTTGTCATCATAGCGGTGTGAGCCGGTTATTGCGTCAACATCGCTGTCGTCACAGAACAAATCCTTGTATTTCGGATACCACTCCTTTAACTTGTCGTTGTCGATTACCGCAGATATGAACATAAAACTGCTGTCCTGAACATTATCGATGTGCATATCTACATATATGTCCGTTATGTCAATGCTCCTTATGTCTATCTCCTCAGTATCGGCGTTATAGAACACACCGTAAACGGCGGTCCCGTATTTCAGTTTGTTCATGACGTTTTCTTTGTATACCGTCTTGAATTTTGACCTATCAAACTGTACCGGGATAATTTTTGACAGCGCCTCCGCCGCTTCCGTCCCCTCCGGCTCACGCTCCAGCACGTTCGGCACCGGGTAGCTCTCCGCCGCGTCCGCTGCCGCGTTTTCTATACACGAGAATATGAACGGCGTTTCAGCGTGCATATCCTTTTTCAGTTCAATTACGCTGCGACTGTAATAGTTACGGTAAAACTGTTCGTTGTCCTTTATACGCGCAATGAGCGCGGCTCTGTCTGCTTTATATGTACTGTATGCTTTAATGGCGCGCAGCCTAAGTTCCTCCGAAACCTTTCCGCTGTACTCAACAGCCTCTATCGCTGTTATATCGCTCATATTACAGCTCCGCTATTGCAGACTTACCCGGACGCAGTATAGCCTGTTCCGTGAGCTCCTCTATTTTTGCCTGAAGCCTCTGCGACTGCATCACAACCTCCGCTACATTGCGCGGTACCTCAACGGGCTTATCATACTGTATCTGATACATAACTCCGTTTACGGACACGACTGTTTCTGTGTCCCCGATAACGTTTGTCGGACGGGGAATTATGATCATTACCTTGTCGTTTGATTTTGCTGCTGCGGTTGTTTTTGTTTCTGTTTTTACTGCCATTTGATCTTACTTCCTTTCGTTATTTATGGATTTATGGGTGCTCCAACGGGGTGGGGGACATTAAAATCCCCCACAAATCAATATATTACGCTACAGACGCAAGAGACTCGATTCTGCACATCTTCGTCTGCTCGATTATCTTCATAAAACGATAACCCTTCCAGCCGAATGTACCGCGCTGATTGAGCGGATCGCCCGTACCGGCAGAACCGAGACTCTTATTAATGAGCTCAACTGTCTTATCGCCGGAGGTGCCAAAGGCGTTCTTGCCGAGAATAATTGTTGAATAAGCAGGCTTGCCGTTAACGGCGCCATCACCCGGATAAATCTTCATATCAGGCTCTACCATAGCACCCTCAAGGCTTTCCAATACCATGATCCATGCGGAGCCGTTTGAGCCTTCGGCTGTTTCTGCAACGGTATAATATTTATTGTCGATCAAAATTGTTGAGGCTGCGGCAGGCAATCCCTCTGATGTGATCGTTTCCGCAACGTAGATCTTGCTTGCGCTCGTCTGCACCTTAGCAATCGTAAGCTCAGGGAACTCGCCCTTCTTGCCGAACGGAGTACCTCTGAACACATACGCGTCCGGGTCCTCGAT
>JBJEFT010000358.1:0-5405 GCA_051874315.1 Candidatus Ornithomonoglobus sp. | reverse complement strand
TGTTATTGAAACGGTATATGATGTTATTGCCGATGAAATGATAAATTCCGAGGTGGCGCTTGCCCAGACCTGCGACAAGCTGATTCAGGGCTATACGGAAATTGAAGGCTATGAGCATAGGGTATGCGCTGTTCGCGCCGCATCTGAGCTTGTTATAAGAATTTTGCTGGGCATTGAGATATAAATTTTTGAAAACATAAGGAATGGGGCTGTATTTTTGATATAATCCCCTTCCTTTTTTTTATTGCAAGCTTAACTACTGCTTGACGTCTGAGAGCATCTTATGTTATAATATTCATCGAGAAATTATTACTATATGACCATATAATATGTGAAAACCGAGGTGTTAACATGAAAAAATTTACCTGCGCAGTGCTTTCAACAGCGCTTTTTGTATCGGCATTACCGAGATATATGAGCGATAAAGCGCTTGCTGTTGATAACAGCACAATTACATATAACTATGTTTATGAGGAGGTCGGCAGCTATAACAACCCTTATAATGATCATACAAGGAGTATGGAGAGCCTGAGCCGCGGACTTACGGCGGTCAAGGTGACAAACGGAGTTTTTCTGAGCTGGCGTCTGTTTGACAGTGAGGACAATGTATTTGGCAGCGCGGAAAGCGCAGTGAGCTTTGATGTGTACCGCGGAAATACGAAAATCGCGACAGTTTCGGACAGCACAAACTATATTGATACCGCCGGAAGCATCTCAGACAGCTACAGTGTTGCGCCTTCGGGCGGCGAAAGATGCGCTGCCGTAACACCTCGGCAAAACAGCTATTTTGATATTAAGCTCGATATTCCTTCAGACTTTGTATATGACGGGACAAGCTATGCTTATGCGCCGGGGGACGCGTCCTGCGGTGATCTTGACGGTGACGGTGAATATGAGATTATCGTGAAGTGGGATGCGAACCCTCAGGACAATTCAATAGGCGGAATTACGGGAAATGTCTATCTTGACGCATACAAAACGGACGGAACAAAGCTGTGGCGTATCGACCTGGGCAGAAATATCCGCGGCGGTGCGCACTATACACAGTTTATGGTATATGACCTTGACGGTGACGGAAAAGCAGAGCTTGCCTGCAAAACGGCGCCCGGTTCAAAGGACGCAAACGGCAATTATGTAACGGAGGCAAGTCTTGACGGTGATGTACGCGCCGCGGATAATTCGGCGGTGTATGTGGACTCAGGCGGCTTTATTACAAGCGGACCGGAGTATTACACTGTATTTGACAGCAGCGGCGCGGCAATGGATACGATACCGTATCTGTATTCGCGCGAAAGCGGTTCGGGCTATTGGGGCAGCTATTCAAACGGCGGAATTGATACTACTAACCGCGTCGACCGCTTTCTGGGCGCGATCGCATACCTTGACGGGGTTACTCCGTCTGTTGTAACATGGCGCGGATATTACGACAGGACAACCGCGGCGGCATATACCCTTAAAAACGGCAGATTACAGCTTTCGGCAAGCTTTGACACCGATGATTACAACAGACAGTACATCGGACAGGGTAATCATAATCTGACGGTTGCGGATGTGGATAATGACGGATGTGATGAGATAATCTGCGGCGCGCTCTGCCTTGATAATGACTTTTCTGTAAAGTGGTGCAGCGGCAGAGGTCACGGTGATGCGCTCCATATAGGAGATTATGATCCGACACATACGGGGCTGGAATATTTTTCGGTACATGAGAGCGGCGGCTATGAAATCACAGGCTCAACCACAGCATCTCAGGGCCAGACAGCGGATTACGGCATGACCGTATATGATGCGGCAACCGGCGCGGAGCTGTTGCATAAGGGCGCGTCAAAGGACACAGGACGCGGCATGATGGCTGATACCGGAGCGGGCGGATATTATCAGGTAAACGGCGGAAGTCAGGTTCAGGCGCATATTGCGGAGGGCAACGGAGCGTTTAGTGCGTCAAGCTACAGCTTCAGCAATAACTTCCGTATTTTCTGGGACGGAGATCTGTATGATGAGCTGCTTGACGGAACAACAATTGCAGCGTGGAACGGCAGCAGTATGTCGTCGGTTTTTGGCGCTGACGGCTGCGTAAGCATAAACGGAACGAAAGCAAATCCGTCATTACAGGCTGATTTATTCGGTGACTGGCGTGAAGAGGTAATATATCCGCTCTCGGATTCCTCAGCGTTACGAGTTTATACCACAACCGATGTGACCTCCTATAAGCTGAAAACTCTTATGCAGGATCCGGTATACCGCAGCGGCGTTGCGGCGGAGCAGACGGCATATAATCAGCCGCCTCATGTAGGCTTTTATATACAGGCTTTAAATGACGATATAAGCGTAACACCTAAGCCGACCCCGTCACCGACTCCGACTCCAAGTCCTACTCCTAAGCCGGGTGAATATGTATATGACGGTTCTGATACTGACGGCTGGCAAGGTACAAACGTAACCCCGGTGCTTGAAAATGATGATTTCGGAAGCTATCTAAAAATACAGGGCAGCGGAAGCGGCAACCGTGTTGTAATATTTACCCTGCCGTATACCTACAGTGGTGAATATGTGATTGAATTTGATACAATGCTCACGCGAGGCAACGGTATGCGCCGTATAATGCACAGCGGACAGCTCGCATTCACAGGCGACATATCAACCCTTGACAGCCGTAACGGTGAGGGAATCGTAGATGAGGTGAATTTAGATACCGATCCTGCAAGGCCTTACAGCAGCGGCAGCGGCTCATGTGTTGCATACGGCGCGCTCAAGCTTGATCTCCGCCCGTATCTGGCAGACAAATGGCTTATAAATGATGCTACGGAAAATGATCCTGTGGCATATCCTACAGAAGCTGTTAATATAACGGACGGTGAATGGGTGAGAGTCCGGGCCGCGGTAAAGGATTCTGTGACAACGGTTACAGTTATCAACCGTGCAGGAAAAAAGCTTGTTGACAATCGGGAGTATGATAACAGCATGAATAGTATTACAAGTATTTATGCGGTATCAAACCGCGGTGACAACGGCTCGGGTATAGTTGCACTTGATAATATACATATCTATACGGGGGAGCCGGCAGCGCTTACGACGGAAGGATTACGGGGAGAAGAACCTCCGGCTGTTGAGGAGCCGACGGAAACACCGCCCCCGACAGTGGAGCCAACGCCTGAACCAACAGCAACACCGCCCCCGACAGTGGAGCCAACGCCTGAACCAACAGCAACGCCCACCCTGACGGTAGAGCCAACGCCAGAACCGACAGCGACGCCCACTCCGACAGTGGAGCCAATGCCAGAACCAACAGCAACGCCGACTCCGACAGTGCAGCCAACGCCGGAGCCGACAAAAACACCAATCCCGACAGCGGAACCGGCACCGGAGCCGACAGCAACACCGACTCCGACAGTGCAGCCAACGCCTGAGCCGACAGCAACACCAACTCCGACGGTAGAACCGGCACCGGAGCCGACAGCAACACCGACTCCGACAGCGGAGCCAACGCCGGAGCCGACAGCAGAGCCAACACCCGAGCTGACAAAAACACCGACACCACAGCCTGAGACAACAAGTCTAAGGGAAGAGAACGGAAAGGTTATTGCAGTGATTTCGGATAATTTGGAGAGCGCTGTTATGATTGAAGCGGTGTATGATGATAACGGTGTGCTTATTGAGCTAAAGCTTTTTAAAGACGTTTCGGACGGAATATCTGTTGACATCAGTACAAGAGAATATAAAACAAGATTTATGCTGCTTTCTTCATTGGAAGCTATGACACCTTTGTGTAATTCTTTGGTCATTGAAAATGTAATTGAATAGATATAAAAAAAGCATATCACAGTAGATTTTGCTGTGATATGCTTTTTGTCATCCTAATATAGCCTTAGCCTTCAATATCGCAATCGCTGTTTTGCAGTCGCGTATCTCATTATTCATTACCTTTTCATAAAGCTTGTCAAGCGGAATTTTACTAACATTTAAAAACTCGCCCGGGTCAAGGTGCTGTCCTTTGTATTCAAGGTCTGTAGCAAGATAGATAGAAAGCTTTTCCGTGCAGTAGCCCGGTGTCGCATAATACTCGCCGAGGAAGGTAAGCTTATCTGTTCTGTATCCGGTTTCCTCCTCAAGCTCACGCATTCCGGCATCATAGGGGTTCTCGTCCTTCTCAAGCTTGCCTGCCGGAATTTCAAGCATCATTTCATCCGCGGCTATTCTGTACTGGGTAACCATGAACACCTCGCGCTCCGGTGTCACCGCGATAACTCCGACGCCGCCGTGATGCTCAACAATTTCGCGCTTTGACTTTTTGCCGTCAGGAAGCTCAATATCGTGAACCTTTATCTTAAAAATTCTGCCGTCAAAAATATCGTCCTTTGTGCTTAAAATTTTTTCCTTAAAATCCATTATCAAAGCTTCCTTTCCTTATAATTCAATGGTTATATTGTTTCCGCTCGGCTCATACTTTCTGTACTTAACGCCGGTCATATCGAACATCCTTCTTGCGGCTATACACGAATCGGCATCATGGTATTTATCGGAGAGATAAATAACCTCCTTAATGCCACTCTGGATAATAGCCTTTGTACATTCGTTGCAGGGAAAAAGTGTCGTATAAACCTTAGCGCCCTTCAGTGACGGCGCGGGACTGTTCAGGATCGCGTTCAGTTCCGCATGGCAAACATACATATATTTTGTGTCAAGCGGCGCGCCGTTTCTTTTCCATGGCATATCGGTATCGGCACAGCCGATAGGCATACCGTTGTAGCCGAGTGAAAGAATTTTATTCTCGTTATTTACTATGCAGGCTCCGACCTGTGAATTATCGTCCTTTGACCGCATAGCGCTGAGCATTGCGATTCCCATAAAATATTCGTCCCATGAAATATAGTCCGTTCTCATTTATATGTAACACCTTAACCTCTCCGTCACAGTATATTGTGACATTTCCCCTGAAATGGGGAGACTATATCAATATTTCTTTATACCAATATCATTTCTGTGGAATTCGTCCTTCCATGAAATCTTTGAAACACCCTCATACGCGCGCTTGATTGCCTTGTCAAGGTTATCGTCAACCGCGGTAACACCTAAAACTCTGCCGCCCGCGTTTGTGTATTTGCCGTCAACAAGCTTCGTGCCTGCGTGGAATACGATTACGTTATCCATCGCGTTAGCGTCCTTGATACCGGAAATCTCATAGCCCTTTTCATATGATACCGGATAGCCTCCTGACGCCATAACAACGCATACCGCCGCGTTATCTGCCCATTCAATGTCAATCTCGTCAAGTCTTTCGTCAATGACTGCTTCCATGATTTCAACGAGATCTGTTTTAAGACGGGGGAGAACAACCTGTGTTTCAGGATCACCGAAGCGGCAGTTGTATTCGATTACCTTAACGCCGTCAGCGGTCATCATAAGAC
>JBJEFT010000357.1:0-5424 GCA_051874315.1 Candidatus Ornithomonoglobus sp. | reverse complement strand
TTAATATCCGAACCGTTCAAAATCCGACACGGTCTTAACCGAAAGTGTTACGCCGTCACCCTGCGACAAAATAGATGTTTCAAGCTGGGGATGGCTCATAAGCGCGTCTATATATTCCCGCAGTCTGTGTATGATCGTGACCTTGCGGCGCGCAAAGTGACCGTCGTCCGCGGTCATGCCCTTGAACAGAATATTGTCCGAGATCAGCAGACCGCCTTTTTTAAGAAGTCTTACCGCATCGTCAAGCATATACAGATAATGCGCCTTCGGCCCGTCAAGGAAAATGATGTCGAAAATCTCGTCCTCGTCTATATATGCAAGATAATCCTTCGCGTCCGCCTCAACTACCTTTATTGTTTCCTCAAGCCCCGCCTTTCTTACATTTTCCCGCGCGGTTTTTACCATATCGGGATCATATTCAAGCGTCAGAATCTGTCCGCCCTGCGCAAGGCCCCGTGACATAAGTATTGAGCTGTAGCCGATCGCGCAGCCCACCTCAAGAATCCTTGACGGATTTACAAGCTTTGTTATAACCGAAAGAAGCCGGGCTGTTTCCGGCTCGGCTATCGGTATCCTGTTTTCCTCCGCGTACTTTTCAAGACCTCTCAGAAATTCATCCTTCTGTACCGTCTTTTCGCGTATATATGACGTCACATACGGTGTGACGATCGCATTCAGATCATAATCCATTACTGCTTCTTTGAGTCCTCGTTTTCCATAGCTGACGAATCAACGCTCATAGTAAGGTCATTTGACTCCATAGCCTTGACATGATCCTCATATGTCGTTGAGAAAATATGCTCTCCGCTCTTGCTCAGGCAGAAATAATATGCGTCCGTATTCTCGGGATATAACGCTGCGGCGATACATGCCGCTCCGGGGTTGCATATAGGTCCTGCCGGGAGTCCGGAGTAAACATATGTATTGTACGGTGAATCGATCTGCGTATCCGCTATTGAAAGAACAGGCTTGCGCTCACCGAGTATATACTGCACCGTTGCGCAGGACTGAAGCTTCATGCCCGAATTCAGTCTGTTATAAAATACTCCGGCAACCTTCGCTCTTTCAGTATCCTCATTGGTTTCACGCTCCACAATTGATGCCATTGTTATTACCTGATCAACGGACATTCCCAATTCCGCGGCGCGGTCGTAATATCCCTCTATAAACGTTTCATCAAAGGATTTCAGCATAAGATTTACGATTTCCTGCGCCGTATAGTTTTCAGGAATTTTATATGTAGCGGGGAAAAGGTAACCCTCCAGCTTTCCGGTTCTGTCCGGAATATTTTCAAGAAATCTGTAATCATATAATGACGGGTCAAGCGCTTCCATAAACCCTTCTGCGCCCGGCAGACCCGCATCCGAGAGCGCCTGCTGTATCTGCCTTGCCTCATATCCCTCCGGAATAACCACCGTTACCGTGTCTCTGTCAACGGTTATGAGCTGCTGAAGAATATCATTATAGCTCATGCCGCTGCGGATCGTTATCGCTCCCGGCTGATACTTGTTATCATAGCCTCCGACCTTTGACAAAATCCTGAATACCATCGGATATTTAATAATTCCGTTTTCTTCAAGATTGTCCGCAACAACCGACGCGCCTTCACCTTCCGCCACTGTTACTGTTATATCATTACCTATACTTATTCCGTTACTGTCACTAAGTATTACACCAAAGCCCACAGCGCCCGCCAGTATAATTACCGCAATAATTATAACAAACACCTTCCACGCCGCAAAGCCTGTTTCTTTAACTCTTATTCCCATAGTATACTCCATTCTGCCGCCTTGCGGCGGCACAAATTTTAACGTTGAAAAGATGCTATATAGCTTGCATTAAGTACTCTGTATTTTAATCGTACTTAATGCAAGCGGTTAAGACCTCTTTTCACTAAGTTTTCTTCATTACATTGAATATAGAAAACTTAGTGAAAAGCGTATAGCAGATTACCCTTTTGAGGAGCGCCGATGTATGCTTATACTTCAAGCTCCGATAAAGGGTGAGATGCGCCGCTTATTTTTCACGTTAACCCTCCTTACAGGGTATATTGTATATTATTTTTGTTTTTTCGTCAAGTATTTTCAGCGATTTTCCTTCTTTTGTGCACAAAAATGGCCGTTTATGAAGGTCATAACGCATTTTGCACCAAAATCGACAGGAAGCTTATCAAATACTGCAATATCCGCATCCTTTCCGACCTCGAGACTCCCCACTCTGTCGTCTATACGGCAGTTCTTCGCGGCATTTATTGTTATAGCACAGAGCGCTTTTTGAGCGTCCATTCCGCGGCTTACCGCCATTGCCGCGCACAAAGGGAGATTTTCTATTGTTATCTCGGGATGGTCGGTTATAATCGCAACGCACAGCCCCCTGTCCGAAAGATTTTTATAGGTGTCAAACGAAAGATTTTTAAGCTCAGGCTTGCTGCGGTCTGTAAGGGTAGGACCGAGATTTACCGGCAGATTTTCCCTCTCCAGAACGTCCGCCACAATATCTCCGTCTGAGCAATGCTCGATAGTCACATCTATATCAAATTCCCTTGCAAGCCTTATCGCGCTGCAGATGTCGTCGGCGCGGTGGGCATGAATTTTTATAGGTATCTCTTTATTGATCACAGGCAGCATCGCCTCAAGCTTTATGTCAAAGTCGGGGCGGTCGTTTTCCTCGCTGTCCTCCTCGTATTTTTTCAGCTCATCTCTGTAGTTCTTCGCCTTGAACAGCGCTTCGCGAATAACCGCAAGAGTTCCCATTCTTGTTACCGGCGCCTGATCCTTTTCATTATATACGGTCTTTGGATTTTCACCCAGAGCCATCTTCATCGCGCAGGGCGCCTTTACTATCATATCGTCAACGCATATTCCCGCTGTTTTTACCGCGGCAAACTGTCCGCCGATCGCGTTTGCGCTCCCCGGTCCCGTTACAACGGTCGTAACTCCCGCTTTTCTTGCCTCGGCGAAGGCTCTGTCCTGCGGATAAATTCCGTCTATGGCTCTGAGCTGCGGTGTTATAGGGTCGCTGTCCTCGTTCGCGTCCGCGCCCTCAAAGCCTATGGAATCCCCGAAAAGCCCAACATGGCAGTGCGCGTCGATAAGCCCCGGAATCACATACCTTCCTCCGGCATCGATCACATCATCAACCGCTCCGTCATATGTGTCACCCACAAATATTATTTTGTCGTCAAACACAATTACGCCGTTTTCGTATTCCGATCCCGCGCAGGTGATTATATGCGCGTTTTTAAGCATTTTCACAGCGTTCACCTCTGAAGAACGTAATTAATGGCGCTTGTAGCCGCTATCGCTCCATCCGCCGCCGCAGTCACAATCTGTCTTAAAGGTGATACACGGCAGTCGCCCGCCGCAAATATTCCATTTACATTTGTCGCCAGATACATATCCGTCTTTACAAAGCCGCGCTCGCAAAGCTCAACACCGCACTTTTTAGCTACAGTGTTTTCCGGCTCTATTCCTATCGCAACTATTACTCCCGCTGCGACTATAAAGCCCTTTTCTCCGGTTACGACATTCCTTGCCATAACCTTTTCAAGCTTTGACGTACCCTCAAAGGTGTCCGCCACCATATCTGTATAAATAGTGATCTTCGGATTTTCCTGCGCCTTATCCATAAGCACCTTTGATGCTCTGAACCTCTTTGAACGGTTCATTATAAACACATGCTCACAGAAGCCCGCAAGGTAGAGCGCGTCCTCTATCGCCGTGTTTCCGCCGCCGATAACAACGGTATCCTGTCCCTTGAAAAACGCACCGTCACAGGTCGCGCAGTAGCTCACACCCGCGCCCGCAAGCTCCTCCTCGCCCGGTACTCCGAGCTTTTTAGGGCTTGCGCCGGTTGCAAGAATTATCGTCTTTGTCTGATATTCGTTCTTTCTCGTCTTTACGGTTTTAACGTCGCCGTCGGAGTTTATAATATCACGCACCGCCTCCGACTTTATCTCAACATCAAACTTTTTGGCGTGCTTTTCAAATTCCTCCATGAGCCTCGGTCCCGCCGGAGCGTCCCAAAAGCCCGGATAATTGTCCACCTCATAGGTTCTTGCAGCCTGTCCGCCGCAGGAAAGCTTTTCAAGCAGAAGCGTTTTCATTCCGCCCCTCATCGCGTATATCGCCGCGCTCATTCCCGCGGCGCCGCCGCCTATTATAATTATATCATACATAACGTGTACACTCCATTCATTAATGATTGTATTCTTTATTATATTATACAACAAAAGTGTCAATTAAACAAGGGGGAGAGAGAAAAAAAGAGACGGTTTCATTCCGTCTCCTTATGCCGTTATATTAATAATCATCATTTTCAATGATAACCGTGCGGCTGTCTCCGTCCCATTGTACGTCCGAATCAAGAGCTTCGGATATGAAACGCAGCGGAACCATTGTTCTGTCGTTATTGATCTCCGGCGGTGTCTCAAGAGTAAACTTCTGACCGTTGATTGTAGCGTTCTTGTTGTCTATCTGCATGATAACAGCCTTGTCGCCCTTGGTCATTGTTATCTTTTTAAGCTTATCGTCCCACTGAAGATTTGCATTCAGCGCGTCCGCTACCGCTCTTAACGGAACAAGCGTTACATCATTTTTTATATACGGCTGCACATTATCATAATTTGCAAAATCAAGATCAATACCGTTTACAAAAATTCCGATCGCCTCATCGTTAAGCTCCTTTTTAAGCTGGGCTATTTCCGCAAGGATCTCAAGCTTTGTTTCGGCGTCTGCGCTCCTGAACAATGCCTTTATCTGATTAATGCAGTCCCTTGTATCAAGCTGGGATGATGCCTGAAGCTGCTTCTTTTCATTGAAGGTGGCCTTTGCCTCCTGCGGTGTTACGATTATAACCTTTTCAACCACCTGTGTTTTTGGCGGCTCAGGCAGTTTCGGCGGCTGTGGTTGTCTCTGTGGCTCAGGCAGTTTCGGCGGCTCGGGCTGTTTCGGCGGCTCGGGCTGCTGCGGAGACTGGGGCTGCTGCGGAGACTGGGGCTGCTGCGGTTGATTTCCGTAATTTCCGTTCGGATACTGATTCTGCTGATTCGGCTGATTCGGCTGCTGATGTGCCTGATCCTGAGGCTGCTGCGGCTGTGATGTAACCTCTATCGAAGGCGCCTTTGTCGGCTTTACCTCCGGCTGCTTTTCCGGCTGGGTCGGAGCTTGTGGTGTGATGACAGGCTCTGCCGTAATTACAGGCTCCGGAGTCTCTGTAACCGGCTCAGATGTTGCAACGACAGGCTCAGGTGTTGCTATAGGCTCAGGAGTTACTTCAATCGGGTCCGGCTGTTTTTCCGGAACGGGTGTCGGAACTGCTGTAGGGGCTTCGGACTTTTCACCCTCATTGTGATTTTGGGTGTCTTTTACCTCCTCCTGCTGTCTTTGCTGCTGATTATCCTGCTGCCGTCCCGAGTTCTGCGCC
>JBJEFT010000356.1:0-5428 GCA_051874315.1 Candidatus Ornithomonoglobus sp. | reverse complement strand
TTATCAGGTAATAACTGCATTTGACGGAGAGGAAGCGATACGGCTTGCGCATGATGAGAGTATAGACCTGATTCTGCTGGATCTGATGCTTCCGAAGGTTGACGGCTTCACCGTCTGCCGGGAGATAAGGGGATTTTCAAACGTTCCGATTATTATGCTTACGGCAAAGAGCGAGGATATAGACAAGATTCTCGGACTTGAATACGGCGCCGACGATTATATAACAAAGCCGTTTAATATCCGTGAGGTAACAGCGCGTATAAAGGCTATTCTGCGCCGTGTAAGCCCGGCACCGAAGGGTGACATCAGCAAGCTCATGATTTCGGGCGATATTACTCTTGATTATAATTTCAGACGCGCGATGGTAGGAGACCGTGTTGTGGAGCTGACAAGCAAGGAGTTTGACCTGCTTGAGCTGTTTCTGAAAAATCCCGACAGGGTATATACACGGGAGAGCCTGCTTGATATTTTATGGGGCATCGGATATCCGAGTGAAGAAAGAACAATTGACGTGCATATGAGACGTCTCAGAGAGAAGATTGAGGACAATCCGGCAGAGCCGAAATATCTGAAGACAAAGTGGGGTGTGGGCTATTACTACAAAGAAAACTAATCCTGCGAAGGTCTGGACCGAAAAGCTTCCGTTCATCAGGATTTTAAAGAAAGCTTATGATTCCGCAAAAACAATACGCTTTGTTATGCTTTCCACATATATTGCCGTAACACTTATCACACTCATTCTCATGAGCGCATATATAACAGGAATTCTTTCCGAAAGTCTATATTCGGAGGAAACAAACAAGCTGTATGCAAAGGCGAATATAATTTCGCAGACAGCCTGTGAGGTATGGGATTCGGATGAGGAAAATCTTCTTTTTCTCCGGTTTGAGGATATAATAACAAGGTCGCTTGCAGGAACGAATATCCGCGGGGTTATAACCAATAACTCCTATACGGTGCTTTATGACACAAACAGTGAAGCGGACATGACGGGCAAGGTGTTCATGAGGAGTGTGCTAAAGCGCGCGTTGGACGGCGAGCAGGCGGATTTAATGTTTAATTCAGACAGCGGAAAAACCGCGACTGTTGCCGTACCTGTTGAAAACGGGACGGAGATAATCGGCGGAGTGTATCTTGCCGAAAATGTTTCTTCAATAAATGATACAATAAGCGCAATAAAAACAAGCCTTATTGTATTCTGCGTGATGATAGTATTTGTACTTGGAATACTGAGTATAGGTATAAGCTATATTATAACGCAGCCGTTTTCGGAGTTTACGGAGGTTGCGAAGGCTATTTCAAAGGGAGATTTCAGCCGGAGGGCCTCTGTAAAGGGCATGGATGAAATTGCGCAGATGGGCAGGGCGCTGAACTACATGTGTGATGAGCTTAATGAGCTGGACGAAAAGAGGAAAAATTTTGTTTCCGATGTGTCGCATGAGCTTAAAACACCGATGGCGGGAATCAAGCTGCTTTGCGATACTCTTGTTGAAGCGGGAAATCCCGATATGGAAACGGTCCGTGAATTTCTCGGTGATATGTCACAGGAGATTGACAGACTGACAAGGCTTATAAACAGACTTCTGACTCTCAGCCGTCTTGATGCGGGTAAGAACCGGAGCTGCAGTGAGGTTGACATATGCGCGCTATGCGGCAGCGTTGTGCGCAGTCTCGGCAAGCTTTCCGCTGAGAAGGATATTATTCCTGTACTGAATACGGGCGAGCTTGAAAAGCTTATTATAATTGCGGATTATGACAAGATATACGAGGCGGTATATAACATAGTTGATAATGCTGTAAAATATACTCCGGCAGGCGGAAGGGTAACCGTAAGGGTCATGGAAGATGAAGGCAGCTGTGTAATTGATGTTGAGGATAACGGTCCCGGCATTCCTGACGGAGAAAAGACAAAGATATTTGACAGGTTCTACCGTCTTGACGATTCCCGCGCGCGCGATACCGGCGGTACAGGTCTGGGGCTTGCAATCTCAAAGGAGGCGGTTCTGCTTCACGGAGGAACAATAGGCGTTACGGACGCGCCGGAGGGCGGAAGTGTGTTCAGAATACGATTGCCAAAGCGTCCGGGAGGTGCGGTATGAAAAAGAAACAGATAGCCGCATCGGCAGCGGCGCTGCTCATGCTTATTGCCGGAATAGGGGCATTGTTGTTTATAAATGCGGGAATTTCCCCCCAGAGTACAGCTGTCGACCTCTATTTTATGAATGAGGACGGAACAAGTATAATAGCGGAACCGCGCGAGCTGAGATATAAGGATGATACCGATCTTGCCCAAACGGTGGTAGAAAAGCTGCGGAAGGGCCCGTCCGCTTCAAAGCACGGGAGAATAATGTCAAGGGATACAAAGCTTCAGAGAATAGAATTTACTGACGAATACGGAATAATAGTAGATTTTTCCTCAAGCTTTTTATCAGAGGATCCGTCAAGAAATGTGTTGAGCGTATATGCGGTTACAAAGTCATTATGCTCAACGGGTATCGTAACAAATGTCATGGTGACGGTTGACGGCGCGGGTATTTCGGACAGAGACGGAAATCTGCTTGGATTTGTCGCGGCATCGGATATAAATCTGGAGACAGAGGAATATCAGAGTGAAATGCGTGAGGTTGTGCTGTATTTCGGTGACCGTTCAAGCACGCAGCTCGTTAAGGAAACGAGGACAATAAAGATTACCGATCAGCAGCCTATTGAGCAGTATATCATAAATGAGCTTATAAAAGGGCCTGATGATAAAACAATGCAGCCTGTCCTTTCAAAGAGCACCGTCCTTATGTCGGTTGATGTTGAGGATAATATATGCTATCTCAGCTTCAGATCCAGTTTTCTTAAGGAAAACGCGGGCGACAGCAATCATGAAAGACAGGTTATATATTCTATAGTAAATTCTCTTACAGAGCTGAATACAATCAGCCGCGTACAATTCTATATGGACGGAAAGCGCGTTGACAGCTTCGGCAGCTTCAGTCTTAAGGGGTATATAGCAAGAGATACAAGTATAATAGCAGATAATGAATGATACGAAAGGAACAGAAAAATGGCAAACAGAATAAACATAACGATAAATTCGCGGGTATACACGGTTGTTGCAAACGAGGATACAGATTATCTTACAAAGCTTTGTGACTATGTAAATGAAAAGGTAAATCTTGTACTCAGAGAGGGGCAGCACGTTACGGGTGAAAAGCCTGTTGTTCTTGCCGCTCTCAACATATGCGATGAGTATTTCAAGCTTCTTGACAACAGCGAGCCTACAGAAAAGCTCTCGGAGCTTCTCACCCAAAACAAAAAACTTGAGTCCGAAATCCGCAGCATGAAGAAGGCGGAGCAGGAAAGCAGCAAAAAGGCGGCAGAGATAAGTGATGAGTTAAACATAACAAATAAGGTTCTTGAGGAGGCAGAGGAAAAGGTCAAGTTCCTTGAGGGTCAGATCAAAATTAAGGAAAACCAGATCAAAAAGCAGCGCAGCGAATTTGCTATCCGTGAAAAAGAGCTGCTTGATATGCTGGAAGAAAAATAATGAACGACAAATTAGAGCTTCTCGCTCCTGCCGGAGGACCGGCGCAGCTTAAAGCGGCTGTGCAGTCCGGCGCCGATGCGGTGTATCTCGGCGCAGGAAGCTTTTCCGCCAGAGCAGGAGCGGATAATTTTGACAGTGATGAGCTGAAGGCGGCAGTGGATTACTGCCATGCTTATGATGTAAAGGTGCATTGCGCGCTTAATACGCTTATAAAGGAATCGGAGCTTCCGGCTGCGATTGAAACGGCGAAAATTATAAACCGCTGCGGTGTGGACGCCATAATAATACAGGATATAGGACTTGCGGCATACCTCAGAACAATACTTCCCGATATTGAGCTTCATGCGAGCACACAGATGACAGTTACCTCTCTTGAAGGCGTCAGATATCTTGAGGAACACGGCTTTGACCGTGTTGTTCTGGCGCGCGAGCTGTCTATAAACGAAATCGAAGAAATCGTAAAAGGGGCGAAGGCTGAAATTGAGGTGTTTGTCCACGGCGCAATATGTATGTGCTATTCGGGACAGTGCCTGATGTCGAGTATTCTCGGAGGAAGAAGCGGCAACAGGGGGCGCTGCGCGCAGCCGTGCAGATTGAATTATGATCTGCTGGAGGGGGGCAGGAGCTGTGAGAGCGCCTACGTCCTCAGCCCTAAGGATATGGCGCTTATAGAGCATCTCAGAGAGCTTAAGCGCATAGGAGTTGCGTCGCTTAAAATAGAAGGGCGGCTGAAAAGTCCTGAGTATGTAAGCGCGGTTACAGGAGTATACAGAAGGTATCTGGATAATACGGTTAAGGTATCGGCTGCGGATATGACAGAGCTGAAAAATGCGTTTTCGCGCTCGGGCTTTACCGACGGATATTTCACGGGAAAATTAGGAAAGGCTATGATGTCGCACGAAAATCCGGCGAATAATTCCGGCAGCACCTACACAGTGCAGGCAAAGGAAAGGGCATCGGGGAAAACCGTAAGGCGTATACCTATAAGTATGCTTGCCACGCTTGGAGCGGGAGATGTGCTTCGCGTAACCGCATATGACGCGGAGGGGCATTGCGTATCCTTCGAGGGAGAAGCTGCGGCGGAGGCTGCCCGGAGCCGTCCGCTTACGGACCAAAGGCTTATTGAACAGCTTTCAAAGCTTGGCGCTTCGATATTCCGCGCGGAGGATATAAGCGCGGAGGTTGAGGACGGGATAACAATTCCCGTCAAGGATATAAACGAGGTGCGCAGACGCGTATGTGACGGACTTATGAAGGCGCGCGCGGAGCGCCCAAAGAAGCGCGCGCTTGATATTGAGCCTGTATACGGAAGAGGTGTGAAGCCGTGCAGGATTTATCTTAGCGCGGAGGTAAGGACCGCGCAGCAGGGCATGGCGGTTCTTAAGACCGGCGGAGTTAAACGTATCTATGCGCCGGAAAAAGCGGCGGCAGAGCTTTTAAAATATGCGGGCGATACCGAGATAGTGACAAAAACAGTTGATATATTCCGCCCGGAGAATCCGAAAACCGAAGCGGTTTCGGTTTCCTCGCCCGCAGCAATGCGCTATTACGGAGAGAAAGCGCGGTACGGTGATTTCAGGCTTAATATATTCAACTCGCTTACGGCGGCGCAGTTTAGAAATCTGAAATGTCTGACATTGTCACCGGAGCTTAATCTTCATGAAATCGCGGAGCTGACCGGGCATCTGGAGGGCATTGAAGCCGAAATTATAGGCTACGGACACCTCCCGCTTATGATAATGAGGAATTGTCCCGTCAAATCGCTGGGGCGCTGTCAGCACGATAAACAGCTGTATTCTCTGAGGGACAGAAAAAACATGGAGTTTAAAGTGATGTGCGGTGACGGCTGCCGCGCAATTCTGCTCAACTCGAAGCCCGTTTTTACGGCGGACA
>JBJEFT010000355.1:0-5458 GCA_051874315.1 Candidatus Ornithomonoglobus sp. | reverse complement strand
AGCTTTTAAGCGAGGGTTCTCGTATTGTTGTAGATCTCAGTTCAACGCTTGATGTTTGCGGAATGTTTATGTTTAAGGGTGATTTCTATATTTCCGATAAGTTCTCAAACAGTATTCTGCTCTGCAACTCTGAATCCGATGAGGAAGTAAACTGGAGCTTTACATCGGTGAGAAGCTACACCAATGCTCTTGACAACAAGTCACTTACAGAGCTCTGGATCAGAGCTGAGGTATCGGACGGCGCATGGTTTAAGGTTGAAACAGCGGCGGATAATAAAGATTTTGTTGTTCATAACTATCTTGGTAATCCTCCCGGTGAGCATGTATATCGGATCCCCGTCCGGTTTGATCCCGGAACCACTTACCGCTACAGAATATCCGGTGTCGGTAAGGTTGTGTTCTATGAGATTGAAGCGCACATAAAGAACGACGGCAGGAAATACAAGGACACTGATCCCCAGACAAGCAAGACAAAGCTTGATAAGGTAAACAAGATGTATTGACAGTAAGCTATTTGTTAAGAGGTGGAATATGAAAATTGATTTAAGATTACCGCCGTTTGTCAGCGGCGCTAACCGCTCCGCAGTTGCCGCGATTTATAATACTCTTTGCATGCTTATAAAGAATTTAAAGGTTATACTTCTTAATCTTGACGACAGCAATATAACAGGACTGTCGGCAGGAAAGATAAGCGGTCAGCTTGACGCGTCTAAGGTCAGCATCGGCGGCGGAGCTCTTACATTAAGACCCGGATATTTTAAGCTTGAAAACTCTGACGGCTCTCAGTTTATAGAGCTTGACGGGGAGAACATTAACCTTGTGGTTAATAGTATCAAGGCTGTTAATGTTGATTCCGGTTCCGTCACTGCCAAAGCTTACGGAGGACTCCCTGATGCAGTATGATGTTATCTGGAGCCCACAGCCGCGGCAGGTTGAATTTATGAGCCGCCCGGAATATGAGGTGCTTTACGGCGGAGCTGCGGGCGGCGGAAAGTCGGACGCTATTGTTGCTGAGGCATTGAGGCAGGTAGATAATCCGAATTACCGCGCGATTATTTTCAGAAAGACTTATCCGCAATGCCGTGAACTGATTATAAAATCTCTGCGCATTTATTCTGCCGCATATCCTGACGCGGTGTATAACGGCACAGAGCATTACTGGAGATTTCCCTCCGGCGCTAAGATTTATTTCGGAAGTATGCCGAACTCAACAAGCTATCTCAATTATCAGGGCTTATCATACAGCTTTATAGCTTTTGATGAGCTGACGCATTTCACGCTTGATGAATATGAATACATGATTACCCGTAACCGCGCGGACGGTCCCGGGCTTCGTGTTTATATCCGCTCTACCGCGAACCCGGGCGGCATCGGTCACGGCTGGGTCAAGCAGAGGTTTATTGACGCTTCCGAACCGAATGTGCCTTATATTGCTGAAAGCAGCATTACTGACGATAAAGGCAATAAGATCACAGTGAAGCGGTCAAGGGTGTTTATTCCCGCGCGTGTATTCGATAATAAGATACTGCTTAACAATGACCCGGACTATCTTTCAAGGCTTGCCCTTCAGCCTGACGCGAACAAGGAAGCTCTCCTTTACGGTAACTGGGACGCGTTCAGCGGTCAGGTATTCACGGAGTTCAGAAATAATCCCGAGGGCTATGATACTCGTATTAATACGCATGTTATTAATCCGTTCCCGATTCCGGACACATGGCGGCGGTACAGAAGCTTTGACTACGGATATTCAAAGCCTTTTGCCGTGCAGTGGTGGGCTGTCGATTATGACGGCAGAGCTTACCTTTACCGCCAGTATTACGGATGCGAGGACGGCAAACCGAATACAGGTCTCAGACTTGACCCTCATGAATTGGCGCGGAAGATAAGGGAGATCGAGGACGAAACGGAAAAAGGACATCATATAACAGGTGTTGCAGATCCGGCTATCTGGGATGATTCCAGGGGCAAGGATGGTACGATTATAGCTATGTTCGAGGATGAGGGAATCTATTTTGAAAAGGGTCGGCATGACAGGCTTTCGGGAAAAATGCAGTGTCATTACCGTTTCCGATTTGATGAGTACGGCCGACCGATGGCTTATATCTTCAACACCTGTAAACCGTTTATTCGGACAATTCCCAATCTTGTATATGATACCCGTAATGTAGAGGACGTTGATTCAAGTCAGGAGGATCACGATTATGACGCTATGCGATATTTCTTTATGATGAATCCGCTCGGAACACCGGAGCCGAAAGCGCCGATGCGGAAGGTCTTTGATCCGCTTGACATTTCTAAATAAGGAGGTTTTAAACTATGGCTAATAACCCTTCTGTTTCCAATCCCACCGGGAACGGAACAACAGCTTCAAACACTTCCGTTGGAGCACCTAAGCCGCCCAATACTGCGACCGTAAATAATACTACAATATCAGGAGACGGCACTGTGACAGCTTCCGCGCCCAAGACGCCGTCAGTGTCAAAGCCTGTAAGCACAACAATAACCGGCGAGGGCAACGTTATAGACGCCGCTTCAATACCAAAATCACCGACTCAGGCGAAGTTCGGAAACACAACCATAACCGGAGAAGGTTCTGTTATAGGGTTCACTCCGTCACCTCAAACAGCTGCTTCTCCTTCTTCATCGTCCGATCCGCTTGTAGGAGCCCGTGATTACTACAAGGCCGGAGCGCTCGGCGGCAATGTTGACTGGGACGGACAAAACGTGCTGCTTGACGGAAACGCTGTGACACCTTCATATATTCGGAACGGTACAGCATATATTCCTAAGTCTGTAGCTGATACCGCCATTGATCAGCATAATATAACAAGCGGCATTACCGGCAATCAGGGTGTTCTTTCAAAAACTGATACAAAGGATAAAGGACGCACTGAGGCGGCGCTTAATGCGCTGCTTACCCGTGAGGATTTTAATTACAATCCTGAAACCGATCCTGTTTATCAGCAGCATGCCGCTATGCAGGAACGCTATGCCAATGACGCTATGAGATATATTCTTAACATGAATAATTCAAGTCCGTTCGGCGCGTCTGCCGGCGTTCTGGGTGAAGCTCTCGCTACCCGTGACAATTATATCCGAGGGCTTTCCGAGGATGAGAAAACCTACCGTGACGACGCTTATACCAGATATACTGACAAAACTCAGAGCATGCGTGATAACCTTACAGACGTCCGCGATGTTCTTACCGATTTCTATAATCGTGAGTATCAGGCGAACCGTGACGCGATTGGTGATACAATGGCAAATACAAAAGCGGAGCGTGAGGCTGAGCAGCAGGAATTTGAGAATCAGCAGACTGCAAAAATAAATGACGCTCAGGTTGAAGCTCAGAACATAAGCAATCGTAAAGGCACTATCGATCTTGACACCTACGGAGCTATGAACGATGCCAAGCTTGCAGCTCAGCAGGAAGAGAACAAACAACTGGCATTTGACAACGGTACGCGCGCTGCATCAACTCTCGGGCGGTTCTTTGAGAGTGATGAAAGCTGGCTGCCGGAGCTTAAGAACTTCAGAGAGATTGACCCCATTACGGGCGAATGGACAGGCAGATACACTCTTGGTCCGTGGGACAGCGAGGTAAAATATACTCAGGCAATGAAAGCTGCCGAACAATCTCAGAATGTAGTCGGTACAGCTGTAACTTCAGCCTTAGGCGCGGTAAATCCGGACGGCACTCCGGTGACCGGATCGGTACCTGTTACTCAGAACAGTCAAGTCAATGGTCTTACTTCGCAGATATATCAGGCAGCGTTGGAGCAGGCGCTTAAGCAGATACAGAGCGGCACTACTGCCGGCAGCGGCGCAATCCCTGCAGCGCAAGGCGCGGCGGCACCTGCAGCGACAACCAACTAAAGAACGGAGGTAAAATAATATGTCAATTTTATCACTTGACAAAATCGGTTTTTCCGAAAAGGAGCTTGAAAAAAACTGGGCTGCCGCATATGCAAAGCGATTAAACGACAGCCTTTCGGACACGGTTGAGAACCATGTCGCGGCGCTTGAAGGCGCTGACCGTGATGTATTGACAGCTGCCGAGGGGTATGCGGACACAGCCGCAAAAACGGCGGTAAGCGTCCACAAGACAGCGGCGGTGCTTGACCATCCCAACGGAAGCGTCACAAATGAAAAGCTTGCGGATTATTGTGTGAACACCATAAAGATCGCGCAGGGAGCGATAAATAATAACCGCATATCAAACGGCGCTGTTGATGCACGCGCTATACTTGACGGCAGCGTAACAACGGCAAAGATAGCGGACGGAGCAGTTACAGCGGAAAAGCTTGCGGACGGCAGCGTCACAAATGAAAAGCTTGCAGACGGCAGCGTCACAGCCGATAAACTGGCTGACATATGTATAATGCCGGAAATGCTTGAAGATAAGTCTGTAACAATAGAAAAGCTTGCGGACTCTTTGCGCAGCAGTTATGACGGCACAACCGGAGTTCTTACAGCGCCGATACTCAAAGAATTAAGCATCAATTCGGGGCAGCCGTATAATCTCGATGTTGCGGAAATCAACGGTCATCCGCTGCGTGATGATACAGCGAGAGCAGAAGCCGCAAAGGCGACAAAGTTTTATGTATCGGACAGCGCGCCCACATATACCACAGCCGGAAACATAGGAGATATTGCCGCAGTCAAAACCGACAGCGAAACAGATCCGTACAACCCCATATATATGTGTCTGGGAAAGGTAAGCAAAATTGTTCTTGCTGACGGCAGAACGCTCGGCGGAACAGGATTGTATAAATGGATCAATATAAGTGAGCCGATGTCGGCTGTTGCACAATTACAGCAGTACAGCACAATCCCGCAGCGGATCGGCACATGGATAGACGGTACGCCAATATGGCGTCAGGCAATACCGCCTGTCAAAATAGAAAGTCCCGGAGTTATCCATGTTGCAGATTATCTTTCTGTCAACGGTGACGCTGACGTAATAATTTTAAAATCGGATGTATTTGTACAAAATAATATGTCAGACTGCGACTCGGAAGCAACCGCAGATACAGAAACATATGAATTGAAGTGTGAGAACAGATTGATTCATATAAAATCAATAGACGACAGCGTTTATTCTGACCATCCGCAAATGTGGTACGGCGTAGTAGAATTTGTATCGCCGGAAAGCAACATCATAACAACATAACGAAACGGAGGCACTGCGTTCCGCTTCCGTTCGTGGGAACCACGAACGGACCAACGGCAGCGGAACAGCACAGCCGGAACGAAGTGGAGGAAACAACATGAACAACATCATCACATTAAAAAACATACTCTGCACGGCGGCAGGAATAGCCGGAGCATTTGTATCACAGTTTCTCGGCGGCTGGACAGGCACAATGACAACGCTTGTGATCTTCATGGGGCTTGACTACATCACAGGGCTTATAGTAGCCGGAGTATTCCATAACAGCTCCAAGAGCGAGAGCGG